>JAURQY010000031.1 GCA_030835875.1 Nitriliruptorales bacterium
GGACATCTCCTACGGCACCAACAACGAGTTCGGCTTCCACGTCCCCCGCGACAACATGGTCCTGGTCCGCGCCCGACAGGTGCAGCGGGGGCACCACATGGCGCTGGTCGACGAGGTCGACTCGATCCTCGTCGACGAGGCGCGCACGCCGTTGATCATCTCCGGTCCTGCCGAGCAGTCCGCCGACCTCTACCAGGTGTTCGCGCGCAAGGTCGTCCCGAACCTCCAGCGTGGTCGCGACGGCGCGCAACCGGGGGAGGAGGACGGCGACTACCTGGTCGACGAGGCCAAGCGCACGGTGGCCGTCACCGAGCAGGGTGTCGCCAAGGTCGAGCGCATCCTCGGCATCGACAACATGTTCGAGTCCGTCAACACGCCGCTCATCCACCACCTGCAGAACGCGCTCAAGGCGCGCGACCTCTACCGCCGTGACCGCGAGTACGTCGTCGTCGACGGCGAGGTGCAGATCGTCGACGAGAACACGGGACGCGTACTGGCCGGACGCCGCTACTCGGAGGGGCTCCACCAGGCGATCGAGGCGAAGGAGGGCGTGACCGTCCGTGCCGAGAACCAGACGCTCGCGACGGTGACGCTCCAGAACTACTACCGGACCTACGACAAGCTCGCCGGCATGACGGGTACGGCCAAGACCGAGGAGTCGGAGTTCCTCGAGATCTACGGGCTCGGGGTCGTCGAGGTCCCGACGAACCGGGAGGTCGTACGCGAGGACCACGCCGATCTGATCTACAAGAGCGAGGACGCGAAGTTCGCCGCGGCCGTCGAGGAGATCGCGGCGCTGCACGAGAAGGGGCAGCCCGTGCTCGTCGGGACGACGTCGGTCGAGCGGTCGGAGCGGCTGTCCGCGATGCTGACGCGCCGCGGCGTCAAGCACGAGGTCCTCAACGCGAAGAACCACGCCCGCGAGGCCGACATCGTCGCGCAGGCCGGCAGGCTCGGTGCCGTGACCGTCTCGACCAACATGGCGGGCCGCGGGACCGACATCATCCTCGGCGGCAACGCGGACCAGCATGCACAGCGCGAGGTCGCGAAGCTCGGTCCCGACGCCGACGCGGAGGAGCGCGCCCGCGTGGCGCGGGAGGCGCATGAACGTTTCGCCGCCGAGTTCGCCGCGGAAGGTGAGAAGGTCCGCGAGCTCGGCGGGCTGTTCGTGCTCGGCACGGAACGGCACGAGTCGCGGCGCATCGACAACCAGCTGCGCGGCCGCTCGGGTCGGCAGGGGGACCCCGGCGCGAGCCGCTTCTACCTGTCGCTGCAGGACGACCTGATGCGGCTGTTCAACGCATCCGCCGTCGACCGCGTGATGAGCCGCCTGAAGATCCCTGACGACGTCCCCATCGAGGCGGGGATGGTCACCAAGGCGGTGGCGAACGCCCAGCGCCAGGTCGAGAGCATCAACTTCGACCGGCGGAAGAACGTCCTGAAGTACGACGACGTCCTCAACGAGCAGCGCCGGATCGTCTACGGGCAGCGACAGCGGCTGCTCGATGGTGACGAGGAGCTCATCGCCGAGCTCGGGCAGCGCTACCTCGTCGACGCGGTCGCCGGCATCGTCGCCGAGCACTGCCCCGAGGAGCTCGTCCCCGAGGACTGGGACCTCGACGGGCTCCAGCGTCGCCTCGCCGCGATCCACGACGGGGCGTTCGATGTCATGGGCATCGACCTCGAGTCCGTCGACCACGCTGACCTCGTCGCCCGGGCGACCGAGGACCTGCTCGCGTCGTACGGACAGCGCGAGCAGGAGGTCGGCGGCGCTGCGGTCCTTCGTGAGGTGGAGCGTCGCGTCATGCTCACCGTCATCGACCGGAAGTGGCGCGAGCACCTGTATGAGATGGACGCGCTGCGCGATGGCATCGGTCTGCGGGCCGTCGGTCAGCGCGACCCGCTGACGGAGTACCAGCGGGAGGCCTACGACTCCTTCGCCGCGATGATGTCGGGGGTGAAGGAGGAGGCCGTCACGTTCGTGATGAGGCTGCCGATCCAGCGCACCGATGCGCCGGACGCGACCGCCGTGCTGAAGGGCCGGCCCGTCGCGGCCTCGGCCGCCGAGGGCGCGCCGGCGTCGGGCGTCGCCGCGGCTGCAGCGGCGGTGCCGCTGCGCGAGCAGCAGCGTCCGGTCGTCGCCGGGCGGACGGCACCGGCGCGGCGCGACGACGGTCGGACCGTGCGGCCCGTCGCGAGCGGGGGTGGCACCTACGTCGCGGACGAGCGGGTCGGGCGGAACGACCCCTGCCCCTGCGGCAGCGGGAAGAAGTACAAGCGCTGCCACGGGGCGGCCTGACCGCCGGTCCGACCGCCGTCGGGTCGATTCGTCAGGCGGGCACGCGGTCCGCGGAGCCGTCGTCCGGGTCCTCGGCTGGTTCCTCGGCCGCCCCCGGCTCGATGGGCTCGGCACCGATGCCGTCGACACGGCCCTCCCGTGAGGCGCGGGTCACCGCAGGGAGCAGCGCCGTGTCCGGCGGAGCGAGCTCCACGATGCGCCAGTGCGCTCCCTGCTGCTCCAGCCGGACGCAGTAGGCGCGCGTCCGTCGGTCCCTGCGGACGAGGACCACGCCCTCGGTCACCCCCGCGCTCGGGTGGAACGACGTCGAGGTCCGCACGAGGACCGGTGTCGTCCGGTTCCCGCCTCCTGACGGACGCCGGTGGCGCTCGTTCCGTGCGGTCAACACGACGCTCTGGATCCGCCGCGCGGCGAGCGGTGTCGCGGCGAGGTCGAGCGACGTCGCCGGGCGACGGCCGTCCTCCATCTCCGCCATCATCCGGACGCTCCGTTCGAGGAGTCGGTTCGTCGATCGATCCCCGCGTGCCCCAGGCCGGTGCCCCCGCACCGACATCGATCCACTCCCGTCACTCATCCCAGTCTCCCTTCTCCCATCTCATGGTCCTTCCACCGCTCGGTCGAGCGGCAGGCCTGCGACGACGAAGCGGTCGAGATGCCATCGGAGCCACGGGTGGCCGTCGGCCTCACCATCGAGGCGTGCGATGAAGGGCCAGCCGTCCGTGACCTCCAGCTGGACCATCCGCGCCCCCGGGATGCCCGCGCGCTCCAGCGCGTCCCGTGCGGCGGCGATGAGCACCTCGTCCCCGGTCGCCGCTCCCTCGAGCGTCACCGGTGCGGTCGACGGGGAGGGGAGGCGCCACGGCTCGCCGGCGAGTGCCGGGCCGCTGTCACGGAACACGATGGGGATCGCGAGCCGGTGGACGTCATCGGCATGAGCGACGAGCACCGTGACGACGGCATGGGACAGCCCCGGTCGTTCGACCGCCTCGAGCGTCACCGCGACCGCATCACCTGCCATCGACCCGCGCCCCATGCCCCCCGATCCCGTCCCCTGCTCGATCCGCCCAGGGTCACCCGACGCCCATGCGTGCGCCGCGAGCACGACGAGCGCCGCAGCCTCCTCGGCTCCGGCCTGCACGCGCCAGCCGCCGCGGAGCTCCTCGACGCGCAGCCCACCGCTGGTCGGACGCTCCGGCGCTGCACCCCAGCGACCTCCGTCCGACGGCCCCGCCTCCGGCGTCGCACCATCCTGCGACGCGGCGACGCTATCCCTGTCCTCGCTCAGCGACTCGGGCATCTGATGGTCCGTCGTCGCGGGGTGCCCGTCGTCGAGCAGCGTGAGGACGCCCGTCGGCGCACCGAGCGCGACCGCGACCAGCGCGCATGCGATCACGGTCGTCCCGAGCGCCCTGCGTCGCGCGGGGTTCGTCCGGTCGTTCGGCATCGGCTCCTCCGCGCCGGGCTGGGGCCGGCCCCACAGGGGCGATGTGGGACCGGCCCGGTCCGGACGCAGGTGCGACCGGACCGTCAGGGACGCTAAGGATCACGGGGTGCTCGGCGTCGGACCGATCCAGCGGCTGTGGATTACCGTCCGACGTCCGCCATGTACGACGCACCGACCGACGTGCCGACCGGAGCTCGCCCGTGACCAGTCCGACGGCCTCCGGCGCGACGCGGCCCCGCGGCGGGACCGTGCGGCGAGCGATGGACCACGAGCAGCGCGTCCGGGCCTTCGAGGAGGAGGCCCTCCCGCACCTCGACCGGATGTACGCCGCCGCGCTGCGCTACGTGCGTCGGCCCGCCGACGCCGACGACCTCGTCCAGGAGGCGCTGACGACGGCCTTCCGCGCCTACCACCAGGTGGAGGAGGGCTCCAACGTGCGCGCGTGGCTCTACCGGGTGCTGCACACGACCTTCCTGTCCCAGTACCGCCGGGACGGCCGTCGGCCCGCCGAGGACCCGACCGAGGATGTCGAGGTGGCGGCCGCGTCGGCGTCCTCTGACGTGACGCCGCCACGCACCGCCCCGTCGGCCGAGCAGACGGCGCTCAGCGCGTTCGGACCGACGGAGGTGAAGGAGGCGCTCGCCGCACTCCCGGAGGAGCAGCGCGTGGCGGTCTACCTTGCCGACGTCGAGGGCTTCGCCTACGGGGAGATCGCGGACATCATGGGCTCGCCCGTCGGAACGGTCATGTCGCGACTCCACCGCGGACGCTCGGCGCTGCGCGCCTCGCTCGCGGACTACGCGACGCGCAGTGGCATGGTGACGACGAGCCACGTCCGCGAGGACGGGTCGGACGCGGAGGTCCGTGCATGAGCAGCGCTGACCACGGTCCCACGGTCCGCGGCATGCCGCCAGCGAGCGGGGCGCATCCGCACTGCGACGACCTCGCGGAACGCATCGAGCGGTTCCTCGACGGCGAGCTCGACGCGGAGCAGGTCCGCGAGCTCGACGAGCACCTCGACGACTGCCTGCCCTGCACGACGGAGCGCGAGCTGCGGGCCAGGATCCGCGAGCTCGTGCGCGAGGGCTGCGCCGAGCGGGCACCGGCCGACCTCATCGACCGCGTCCGTGCGCGGCTGACCGCGGTCGCTGCGGGCCCGGACGCAGGTGACGACGGTGACTGACGGTCCGGTCCTCGTCACCGGTGGCGCCGGGTTCATCGGCTCGAACCTCGTCGCGCGCCTGCTCGCGGACGGGCGGCGTGTCGTCGCCGTCGACGACCTCTCGACCGGAAGGCTCGAGAACCTCGCACCGGCGCGCGCGCAGGCGGACCCCGGTCAGCTGCAGTTCGACCACCTCGACGTGACCGACCCAGCGTTTGACGCGCTGGTCTCGCGCCTCCGCCCCGACGCCATCGTGCATCTCGCCGCGCAGGTCGACGTCCGGGTCAGTGTCGAGCAGCCCCTCGAGGACGCGCGACTGAACCTGCTCGGCACGCTCCAGGTGCTCGAGGCCGCCCGACGCAACGGTGTCCGCCGCGTCGTCTACGCCGCGTCGATCGCGGGTTACGGCGATCCGCCCGCCGACGAGCTCCCGATCACCGAGGCGGTCACGTCGCCACCGCTCTCGCCCTATGGCGTCTCGAAGCGCGCGGCCGGCGACTACGTGCTCGCCTACGGAGCGACGCACGGCGTCGAGGGGGTGGTCCTCACCCTCGCGAACGTGTACGGACCGCACCAGTCGACCGCGGGGGAGGGGGGCGTCGTCGCGATCCTCGCCGGTCGGATGCTCGCCGGTGCGCCGTGCACGATCTTCGGCGACGGTGAGCAGACGCGCGACTTCGTCTACGTCGATGATGTCGCCGACGCGTTCGCACGCGCTGTGCACGTCGCGGGTGCCGCCGGTACGCGCATGCTGATCGGTACGGGCGTCGCGACCTCCGTGAACGAGCTCTTCGCCCGATGTGCTGCCGTGACCGGGTACGGCCATGCACCCGTCCATGCCCCCGAGCGCGCAGGCGAGGTACGGCACAGCGTCGTCGACGCGTCGTACGCGCGCGAGGTGCTCGGGTGGACGGCGTGGACGACGGTCGAGGATGGTGTCCGTGGGACCGTCGCATGGGCGGCGGGGACCGGCAGCGCCTGACCGCGCCCCATTACCCTCCGTCATATGGCAGCGGACGAGCAGCGCGGAGGACCACGCGGGAAGCGGCGTGGGGTTCCTTCACGCCCCGGTAAGGAAGCGAAGGGCAGCGGTGGTCCACGCGCCGACGGGGTCGACGAGCGGGTCGCGCAGCTGGCCGCACCGCTGCGCAGGGTGCTCGAGCGTCTGCCGGAGACCCAGCGACGCGTCCTCGAGCTCCGCATGGGTCTGATCGACGGTCATCCACAGGACCCGGCGGACGCGGCACGGACGCTCGGCATCTCGCTCGCGGAGCTGCGCGAGATCGAGGCGCGTGCGTTCGAGCGCATCCGCGAGGTCATCCCGCTGCAGCAGCTGCAGCGGTTCCTCGAGCGCTGACGTGTCATCGCTCGAGCAGCTCCTCGAGGAGCGCGCGGGTCTGCCGGAGGGTGCGGTCGCTCGGGTGCAGGCGCTGATCTCGGACTGGCAGATCCTCGCCGACCTCGCGTTCGCCGACCTCCTGCTGTGCGTCCGCGATCCCTCCGACGGCGAGGTCGTCGTCGCGGCGCAGATGCGTCCGTACACGGCGCAGACGGTCCATCAGGAGGACCTCGTCGGGTCGGCGCTGTCGGGGTCCGCGCGTGCGGCGATCCTGCGGGCGTTCGAGGACGGGACGATCGTGCGGGACGGAGAGCCGGACTGGTCCTCCGGTGTGCCGGTGCGGCAGGAGGCGATCCCCGTGCCGTGGCAGGGGGAGACCGTCGCGGTCGTCGCTCGCGAGGCGAACCTCTCGACGGTGCGTGCACCGTCGCAGCTCGAGCTCACCTATCTGCAGACCGCGAACGAGCTCGCGACGATGATCGCGGAGGGCGCGTTCCCCTTCCAGGGCGAGGACCCTGAGCGGGAGGTCGCACCACGTGTCGGCGACGGGATGGTGCGCATCGACGCGACCGGCCGCGTCACGTACGCGTCGCCGAACGCGGTCAGCGCCTACCGCCGGCTCGGGGTCACGGCCAACGTGGTCAGGCGGAGCCTCGCCGACTTCGACCTCGACGACGAGTCGCTGATGACGGCGCTCATCGACGGGCGACCGGTCGAGTCGGAGGTCGAGGCGCGCGGCTCCGTCGTCCTCCGCCGGATCCTGCCCCTCACGCGCGGTGGCCGCGTGCTCGGCGCGGTCATGCTCATGCGCGAGGTGACGGAGCTCCGCCGTCATGAGCGGCTCCTGCTGTCGAAGGACGCGACGATCCGCGAGATCCACCATCGGGTGAAGAACAACCTGCAGACGGTCGCCTCGCTGCTGCGCGTGCAGTCGCGACGGATGAGGACGGAGGAGGGACGAGAGGCGCTCGAGGAGTCGGTGCGTCGGATCGGCTCGATCGCGCTCGTGCACGAGACGCTCTCCGAGGATGCGCGGCAGCGTGTCACGTTCGACGTCGTCGCGCAGCGGCTCGTCGAGGTCGTGAGCGCGGGACTGGCGGCGCCGGGGCGCGAGGTGGTGACCCGGATCGAGGGGCGTGCGGGCGAGCTGTCACCGCAGCTCGCGAGCCCGCTCGCGCTCGTCCTGTCCGAGCTGCTGCAGAACACGCTCGAGCATGCCTACGGCCCCGGCTCCACGGGTGGGACGGTCACGGTGCGCCTGGAGCGTGGTCCGGCCACGTTCACGATGGAGGTGGAGGACGACGGTCCAGGGGTCCCCGAGGGCTTCGACCACGTGCGCGACGCCAACCTCGGCCTGCAGATCGCGGACACGCTCGTCACGAGCGAGCTCGCGGGGACGCTCACCGTCGAGCGCGCGCGGCCGGATGGTGGGACGATCGCGCGGGTCAGCGCGCCACTGCCGCGCTGAACGCACCAGCGAGGAGACCCGTCAGCTGACGAGTCGGCGGCGGCGCTGACGGGCGCGCTTGAGCGTCCGACGCTCGTCCTCGGTCAGCCCGCCCCAGACGCCGGCGTCCTGGTTGGAGACGAGTGCGAACTCGAGGCACGGCTCGCGCACCATGCAGGTCGCGCAGATGCGCTTCGCTGCGTCGACGTGCTCGACCGCGATCCCCGTCGTCCCGATGGGGAAGAAGAGGTCGGGATCGACGTCCCTGCAGGCAGCCTCGTTGCGCCAGTCCATCGTGTGCTCCCGTGCTCCGTGCCGTGTCGACCGGGCCGGCGGATGGCCGGTCGTGGTGGCGGTGTGGGGCCCGGCCGTCGCGTGCCGGGTCCGCGCTGACGGGTCTGGTGAAGACCTTCACGAGCGCGATGGAGGCACCGTAACGCGCGGGGTCGGCGTGTCAAGGGGTCGACCGGCCCACCGCGCGAGAAGGGACCGCATTCCGGTCCAAAGGGGGTCGATGCTGCCTCGCCCGGGGGGCTCAGACGAGCACGTCGAGCGCGTCGGGGAGCGACGTCAGCGTGAGCGAGCGTCGCGGACGGAGCGGGTCCCCGTCGACGTGGACGGGCAGCGCGCTGCGCCCGTCGGCCGCCTCGATCCGCAGCGACGCGAGATCGTGGTCGTGGTGGACGCCGCCGAGCCGCACGTGCCGTCCGCCGGCGAGTGCACCGGCGACGACGACCGCGAGCCGTGGGAGGGTCGCGTCCTCGACCGTGAGCACGTCGAGGCCGAGGTCGAAGGACGCACCGGGATGCGCGACGAGTGCCCGGTCCCCGAGGAACGTGTAGGGCGAGGTGTTCGCGACGAGCGCGACGTCGGCCTGACGCTCCGTCCCGTCGGGGAGCTGCACGCGCAACTCGCCGTGTCGGCCGCGCTGCGTCGACCACTCGCTGACGGCGGAGGTGACGAAGGCGAGCTGCCGGAGCAGCTGCTTGCGCGCCGGATCACGCTCGACGCGCGCGACGACCGCGGCGTCGAAGCCGATGCCGGCGTTGAACGCGAACAGCCGGTCGTCGGCACGCCCGAGCCCGATGCGACGGCGGCCATCGGTGCGCAGCGCACGCAGGAGCCGTGATGTCGCTGCGACCGGGTCGCCCGGAAGCCCGAGTGCGCGTGCGAGCACGTTCGCGCCTCCGCCGGGCACGAGCCCGAGCGCGACGGGGGAGTGCGCGAGCGCCTGCACGACCTCGTTCGCCGTCCCGTCGCCTCCGAGCACGACGACCGCATCGCGGCCGTCGTCGACCGCCGTGTGCGCGAGCTCCGTCGCATGCCCGCGACCGCGGGTCGAACGGACGTCGAGGCGCGCTGTGCCGTCGAGGGCGGCGATGATCAGGTCACGCAGCTCGGGGCGCGTGGTCGTCGCCGTCGGGTTCACGACGAGGAGGACATCGGGTCGATCCATGGAGTACCCCCGGAAGGAATCGAACCTTCGCACCTGGCTCCGGAGGCCAGTGCTCTATCCACTGAGCTACGGGGGCGGGACAGCGGCAGGCTACAGCCCGGGACCCGGCCGTCCCGCCGTTAGGCTGCCCCGACCCGCCCGGAGCGCCACTGTGCCGGACCTCACCCAGGACGACCCGACCGTCGCGCTGCTCGCGACGGCGGTCCGTGATGCGCTCGACCGGCTCGGGCTGCCCGCGGAGGACCCGGCGCTCGAGCGACCGAAGGACCCTGACCACGGCGACTGGGCGTCGACCGTCGCGCTGCGCGCCGCCAAGGCCGCCGGCCGTCCGCCCCGCGAGCTCGCCGCATCGCTCGCGGCCGAGCTCGAGACCCTGCCGGAGGTCGCCGCCGTCGAGGTCGCCGGCCCCGGGTTCGTGAACTTCCGCCTCTCCCACGTGGCACAGGCGGCGCTCGTGCACCGCATCCTGGACGAGGGGCCCGACTACGGCCGTCGTCCCGCCGGGAGCCGCGACCACGTCAACGTCGAGTTCGTGTCGGCGAACCCCACCGGTCCACTCCATCTCGGTTCGGGCCGCTGGGCCGCGACCGGCGACGCGATCGCGGCGCTGCTCGAGGCCGCCGGGCATCGGGTCACGCGCGAGTACTACCTGAACGACGTCGGCGAGCAGGTGCGTCGCTTCGGCGCGTCGATCGTGCGTGTGGACCGTGGGCTCCCGCTCGGTGAGGACGACTACCACGGCGACTACGTACCCGGTCTCGCCGCCGAGCTGCGTGCGCAGCACGGTGGTGCGCTGCTCGACGGCGAGCTCGACGACATCGCCGATGCGGTCGGTGCCGCCGCGGTCGAGCGCATGAGGGAGCGCATCGAGGGCCAGCTCGCCGGGCTCGGCGTGCACTTCGACGTGTGGACGCATGAGGGCCGGCTGCACGACGAGGGTGCGATCGAGGCGACGATCGCACAGCTCACCGCCGGCGGCCACACGGACGAGCGTGACGGGGCGCTCTTCCTCGTCACCACCGCGTTCGGCGACGACAAGGACCGCGTGCTCGTCCGCTCCGACGGCCGGCCGACGTACTTCGCCGCCGACTGTGCGTACATGCGCGACAAGAGGGCGCGGGCGGACCACTGCATCTACCTGCTCGGGGCCGACCATCACGGGTACGTCGCGCGGCTGAAGGCGGCGGCCGCCTGCCTCGGGATCGACCCCGACACGGTCGAAATCCGCATCGGGCAGCTCGTCAACCTGCTGCGCGACGGACAGGCCGTGCGGCTCTCGAAGCGTGCCGGCGAGATGATCACGCTCGACGAGGCGCTCGACGAGGTCGGTGCCGACGTCGCGCGGTACCACTTCCTCCGGCAGAACCTCGATACGACCATCGACCTCGATCTCGCCGTCGTCACCGCGCGGTCGATGGACAACCCCGTCTACTACGTCCAGTACGCGCACGCGCGTGTCGCGTCGGTGCTGCGTCAGGCCGACGAGCGTGGCTTCGATCCCGGGCGCCCCGAGGACGCGGACCTGTCGCTGCTCACACATCCCGCCGAGCGCGTGCTGCTGCGTGCGATGTCGAGCCTCCCGCACGTCGTCGCGGATGCCGCCGAGGCGCGCGCGACGCAGCGGCTCACGCGCTACGCGGAGGAGCTCGCCGGCACCTTCCACCGCTTCTACGCCGAGTGCCGGGTCCTCGACGACGATCCTGACGCCGACGAGGCGACGCGCGCCGCGATGGCGGCATCGTCGCGCGCCCGCTACTGGCTCGTGACGGCTGCGAAGCAGGTGCTCGCGAACGCGCTCGGCATCCTGCGCGTCAGCGCCCCGGACCGGATGTGAGCGCCGCACCCCTCGGCAGCCCGTGGTCGCGGACCGTCGCGCGTGACGACCGTGGCGTGCTGACCGTGGGTGGTCTCGGCGTCGATGTGCTGGCCACCGAGCACGGGACACCGCTCGTCGTCGTCGACGGCGACGAGCTGCGGGCGAGGTGCCGGGCCTACGTCGCCGCGTTCGGTGCCGACCGCGTCATCTACGCGGCGAAGGCCTGGCCGACGACGGCGGTCCTCCAGGTCGCCGCCGCGGAGGGGCTGCTCATCGACGTCGCGTCGGGAGGGGAGCTCCACACCGCGCTCGCTGCAGGGGTCGACCCGGGACGCATCGTGCTCCACGGCAACAACAAGTCGGTCGACGAGCTCGACCGGGCGCTCGAGGTCGGGGTCGGACGTATCGTCGTCGACGCGATGGAGGAGCTCGAGCGGCTCGACACGCTCGCACGCGCCCGTGGGGTGCGTGCACCGGTGCTCCTGCGCATCACCCCCGGGATCGATGCGCACACGCACGAGTACGTGCGCACCGGCCATGACGACGCGAAGTTCGGCTTCACGCTGTCGCTGGGGCTCGCGGACGCGGCGCTCCAGCGCACGCTCGCGATGGACACGATCGAGCTCGTCGGGGTGCACGCGCACATCGGTTCGCAGGTGTTCGACGTCGATGCCTTCGTCGCGAACGCGGAGGTAATGGTCGACCTGCTCGCACGCTGGCGTGACGAGCACGGCGTCGTCCTCGCGGAGGTCGACCTCGGCGGAGGGATGGGCATCGCCTACGACGCGGCGGACGCACCGGTGGACGTCGCGGCGCTCGCGCGAGCGATGCTCGACGCCGTCGCTGCCCGGGCGGCCGCGCGCGACCTGCCCGTCCCGCGCGTGCTCGTCGAACCCGGCCGCGCCATCGTCGGGGCGAGCGCGCTGACGCTCTACCGCGTCGGTGTCGTGAAGGACCTGCCAGGACTCTCGCGGTGGGTCGCGGTCGACGGTGGGATGAGCGACAACATCCGCCCGGCCCTCTACGGCGCCGTCCACCCGGTCGTCCTCGCGGGACGCGCGAGCGACGCTCACGCGGGTCCCGTGAAGCTCGTCGGCAAGCACTGCGAGTCCGGCGACGTGCTCGGGACCGACCTGCCGCTCCCGGCCGACGTCCGTGCGGACGATCTCGTCGCGATGGCGGCGACCGGCGCCTACACGGATGCGATGGCATCCAACTACAACCGGCTCCCGCGCCCGGCGGCGGTGCTCATCGAGGACGGTGTCGCGCGCACGATCGTCCGTCGCGAGACGCTCGAGGACCTGCTGCGCCGTGACGTCCCCCTCGAGGCACCGTCGCGCGGCGTCGACGGTTCGGCGCGGTGACGACGGTCTCGCGACGCGACGACGGCGCCGCGCTCCGGGCGCTCCGCGTCGGTGTCCATCCGTCCGCGCTCGTGCAGCACGTGGGCACGGACATCGTCGTCCGGACGCCCGAGCGTCCTGACCACCGGGACGGGAACGTCGTCGACCTGCTCGCCCCGCCCGACGCGGCGGAGGTCCCGGCACGGCTCGAGGGCGTCCGGCGCCTCATGGAGCCGGTCGGCGTCGCTCATGTCCACCTCCGCTACGAGGTGTCCGACGGGATCGTCGATGCCGGAGAGTCGGCTCGCGAGGTGGCCCTCCGTGCGGCCGGCTTCGAGCCCGACGACCTCCGGGTGCTCGTGCTCGACGCCGACGCGCTCCCGGTCGACGCGGTGCCGCCGCCGGGGGGCGTGACCGTCGAGCGGCTCCAGGGGCCCGATGGTGACGTCATCGCAGGACGCCGCTGGTACGCGGCCGCGGTCCTCGACCGCTACGCGCATGGGGATGACGTCGAGCAGTGGCGCGCCTGGGACGCCGCGTGGGGCGCATGGGACCGCGAGCGGATCACGGCGCTCGCACGCATCGGGCGTGCTGAGGTCTGGCTCGCGTCCCGACACGGGATGCCCGTCGCGACCCTGACCCTGCTCGACGACGGCGCTGGACTCGCCGTCGTCGAGGACGTGGTCACGCATCCTGCGCACCGCCGACGGGGGATCGCCCGGGCACTGCTCACCGCCGCGCTCGCGTCGCTCAGGACGGCGGCGTCCCTCGACCGTGTCGCGCTCGTGGTCCGGCCGGCATCTCCCGCAGCCACGCTGTACGGGACGCTCGGGTTCCGTCCGCTGGCCGACGTCCGTGCCTGGCTGCGCCCGGACGGCCACCGGTAGGCTCCCGGGTCGTCGGTCCGCCACGCCATGCGACCGTCATGTCGGACGGAGACGCCGTGGAGTCCACGGGAAGCGCCGCACGCGTGGTCCGCGTCGGGCTGCTCGGCGCCGGGACCGTCGGTGGCGGCGTGTGGACGCTCCTCCACGACCACGCGGACAGCATCGCCGCCCGCACGGGTGCACGCATCGAGGTGACCCGCGTCGCCGTCCGCGATCGCACCCGCGCACGCACCGTCGCGCTCCCCGACGCCGTGCTCACCGACGACCCGATGGCGGTGGTCGAGTCGGAGGACGTCGACCTCGTCGTCGAGGTGATGGGAGGACGGGCACCTGCCGGTGCGCTCATCCGCCGTGCGATCGAGCTGCGCAAGCCGGTCGTCACCGCGAACAAGGAGCTCATCGCGCATGAGGGTCCGGAGCTCACCGCGCTGGCGCGTGCCGCCGGCGTCGACCTCGCGTTCGAGGCGGCCGTCGCGGGCGGCATCCCCATCATCCGGCCGCTGCGCGAGTCGCTCGCCGGTGACCGGGTCACCCGGGTCGTCGGGATCCTCAACGGGACGACGAACTACATCCTCACGCGCATGACGGAGGACGGCGAGGACTTCGCCGCGGTGCTCGCCGACGCGCAGGCGGCCGGCTACGCCGAGGCGGACCCGAGCGCTGATGTCGACGGGCATGACGCTGCCGCGAAGACCGCGATCCTCGCGACGCTCGCCTTCGACGTCGCCGTCC
>JAURQY010000032.1 GCA_030835875.1 Nitriliruptorales bacterium
GACGTCGTCGCGCCGGAGGTCGAGGAGCGGTCGGAGGCGCGGTCCGGCCTGGTGCGCCATCCCGGCGAGGCCGTCGGGTCCCGTGCCGCGGATGAGCCGGAGCAGCACGGTCTCGGCCTGGTCCTCCGCATGATGGGCGAGGAGCACGGCGCGTGCGCCGCGCCGGGAGGCCTCGGCCTCGAGCGCACCGTGCCGCGCGTCGCGCGCGTCGGACTCAATGCCGCGGCCGGTGCGCTCGACGTCGACGGGCAGCACGACATGCTCGAGGCCGAACCGGGCGGCGAGCGCTGCGACCGCATCGACCTCGCGGTGGTCGTCGGCCGGGGTGCGCAGTCCGTGCGTGACGTGGGCGAGGACGAGGCGGAGGTCGGGCCGCACGACCCGGGTGAGGACGGCGAGTGCGGTCGAGTCAGGCCCGCCCGAGCACGCGAGGAGCACGGTCGACGCGGTCGGCAGCGCGGCGAGCCGATCGCGGACGGATGCGAGGACGGCCTCAGGACCGGTGCCCGGTGGGAGCGCCCCGATCCTCACCGCCCGACCGTCGTTCAGCGCCGCGTGGGCGCCTTGTCGCGGCCCGGACGCTCGACGGCCCGCCAGTAGACCAGCCCCATCGTCGCGAGACCGCCGAGCCCGAGGAAGGTCAGGAGCCACGCTGCGCCCCAGGTGAACGGGACCTCACGGTCCTCGTAGCCGCCGAGCTCTCGCGCCGGGTTCTCCTCGGCGTCGCGCGGGACGGGGTCCGGGCCGAGCAGCTCAGCGCCATCGACCGCGAGCACGACGGAGCCGGATCCGGTCGCCGCCGCGGCAGGGCCGGCCGAACCAGCGATCAGCACCATGATGGCGAGCGCCGCCGCGAGGATCGCGCTCAGCGCACGAGACGCTGTACGGATGAGGGTCGCATCACGTGCCACGGCCATCCCGATCTCCGGTCGTTTCGATGCGTGGATGGTAGCGGAGGCGGTCTCCGCGCCCCCCTCCCGCAGCCTCGCCGTCGACGCGCGACCGACCGTCCGACCGTCCCCTCAGTGGAACCCCTCGGGCGCCTGCTCGTCATGTGCCGGGGAACGCAACGGGTGCGCGGCGTCGACGCCGACGGATCCGAGCGCGTCGGAGAGCGACGACCGGTAGCAACGGTCGAGGAGGGCCTCGCGCGCACCGGCGCGGACCACGGCATCGCGCAGCGGGCCGCGCAGCGAGACGAGGCGGACCTCGACACCTGCCGCAGCGAACCCCTCAGCGAGCTCGGACAGCATGCGCAGCCCGGTCGCATCCAGCTCCGTCACACCGGAGGCGTCGAGCACGATCCAGCGCAGCTCCGGACGCCCGGCGACAAGACGTCGCAGCTGTGTCCCGACCGCACTCGCGTCGAGGAAGTCGATCGAACCCTCGACCCGCACGATGGCGCCGTCGTCGGCGACGACCGCCGGGTACCGGGTCCGGTTCCTGAACTGGATGGTGCCGACGACGCGCCCGAGCTCGACGATCTCAGGACGCATGCGACGCACGAGGTGGACCGCCAGGTTCGTCCCGAGCCCGAGGGCCAGCCCGGGGAGTGCGCCGACGGTCAGGGTCGCGATGAGGGTCACCGTGGCGATGACGCCCTCCCAGCGGTCGATCCGGTAGAGCTCGAGGAACCCCGGGACATCGACGAAGCTCACGACCGCCGAGATGATGAGTGCGGCGAGGATGACGCGTGGGAGCGGTTCGAGCAGCGGTGTGAGGAGCAGCAGCACGACCGCGAGCGCCGAGGCAGCGACGCCGAGCGCGACCCTCGAGCGGGCACCCGCGGCGCCGAGCACGGACGAGAGCGACAGGCTCCCCGAGGTCGGGAAGCCGCCGAACAACCCGGAGGCGATGTTCGCGATGCCGGACGCACGGAACTCCCGGGCAGCGTCGATCCGCTGCCGCGAACGTGCAGCGATGGCCTTGCCGACCGCGATCGTCTGCGCGTACCCAACGACCGCGATGGCGAGCGCCGAGCCGGCGAGCGCCTCGACATCCGCGAGGCCGACCGATGGGACGCGGGGGACCGGGAAACCGGACGGGATGTCACCGACGATGCGGACCCCGCGCGCCTCGAGGCCGAACGCGGTGGAGGCGACGACCGCGAGCACGGCGAGCGTGAGGACCATCGGGAAGCCGGGCCGGACCGAGCGCGACACGAGGAGGAGGACGAGGGAGCCGACTCCGATCACGGCGGTCAGCGGATGCAGGTCGCCGAGCAGCGGCACGACGATCGCCAGCGCCTCGATGAAGACGTCCGAACCGGACGCGACGATGCCGAGGAGGTCGCGCAGCTGGCTCGTGGCGATCGTCAGTCCTACTCCAGCGGTGAAGCCGAGTAGCACCGGGTACGAGATGATGTCGACGATCGCACCAGCGCGCAGCAGCCCGAGCACGACGTGGAGGACGCCGACCATCACGGCGAGGAGCGCGACGAGCGCGAGCGCTCGCTGGACATCACCCCCTGCGAGCGGCGCGACCGCTGCGCCGCTGAGGAGCGACACGATCGCGATGGGACCGAACGAGAGGCTGCTGCTCGAGCCGAGGAGCGAGTACGCGAGCAGCGAGACGAGCGCCGAGTAGAGGCCTGCGACGGGCGGGACGCCCACGAGCGCAGAGAACGCCATCGCTTGGGGGATCAGCACCACGACGAGCGAGAGCCCCGCGATGATGTCCGACCGCAGACCGGGACGGCCGTAGTCGTCCGGGAGCCCGAGGATCCCACCGACGCGACCGAGGGCCGCACTCGCACTCATGCCCGCTCCGTCCCGTCGTCCGTCGCGCCGCCTGAGAGCTGGCGCTCGATGATGTCGGCGGTGCGGTGGAGCCGTTCCCGCCACCACGCGGCGACGTCGTCACCGCCGGTCGCGGCCACCGCCGCGAGGTCGTCCGCCTGACGGTACGCCTCGCCCGCGAGCCATCCGAGCACCGCCCGCGCGTCCTGGTCGAGCAGCGCCCGCAGCACGAACGCCCGCTCCCCCACGCGCGTCCCGAGCCCGAGGTCATGTGCGGCGCGGGCGAGGTCGGCGCGCGCGATCATGAGCCCGCTGCGCACCGGCGTGAGGAGCCCCTGCGTCCAGTCGGCGGCCGTCGCGTCCTCGGGCTCCGGTAGCGCCGGCGCCTCCCGCAGGGCCGGTGGGAGCTCGGGCGGCGCCCCGTGCTGCGCGAGCTCGGCGGCGAGCGCGGCGACGGTCAGCCGCGACCACGCGCGCAGCGGCTCCGCGCCGAGCTCGACGACACGGGCGAGGAACCGTCCGACCCACGACCCGAGATGCTCGTGGAGGAGGACCTGCCGCGCATGGTCCGCGCGCGGCGCACCGGACGCGGCGAGGTCGCTGAGGTCCGCGTACGCGTGGAGCAGCACGACGAGATGGTCCGGCTCCGGAGGTGGCGTGACATCGAGCGCACGCAGGAACCCGGCGATGCGGTCACGTGCGTCCCCGCCGAGCATGCCCTCCTCGCCGAGGTGCACCGACGCGTAGGGGTAGACCTGGAAGTCGAACAGGTCGGCATGCTCCGCCGCCGTCGGTGACCGCGGCAGCTCGAGCGCCTGCGCGACCGCGGCCGACCCTGCGTGCGGCCGGGCGGCGAGATCGGCGAGCGCGCGGAGGAGTCCCGCGCGGCTCACCCCGCGACGGGTGCGTCGTCGGCGCGGCGCCCGACCGGTCCGCCGATGCGGAACGCGTCCGCCGTCGGCTTGAGCGGACGGATCAGCCAGCGTGGCCGGCGCTCGCCGTTGGGCGAGACGACGGTCGCGCTGCGCGTCTTCGCGAGCCAGTCGCGATACACGGCGCGTGAGCGCTCCGTGTCGACGAAGATGTCGCCGGCCCGGTCACCCTCCTGCGCCTTCACGACCCGCACCGCCTGGTGCCAGCAGTGCATGCCGGACACCGGGTCGGGGTGCACCCCGAACGTCATGTTCTGGTGCACGCCGACATCCGTCCACCAGATGCGCGACGTGTCAGGGTCGGCACTCGCGAACGGACCGTGCGACTTCTCCGGGCTCATCGACCACTTCGAGCCATCGTTGTGCAGCGCGACGGTCGTCGTGTTGAGCCGGTGCGACTGCTCGTGACCGGTGAGACGCCAGCGCCCCATGTGGTGCGAGCACGCGACGACGCCCGGTCGGATGCCCTCGGTGACCCACGCCTTGACGACGAAGTGGCCGAGCTCGGTCTCGACGCGGACGAGGTCCCCGGTGATGACGCCGACCTCTGCGGCCTGGACCGGATGGATCCACAGCGGGTTCGAATGCGACAGCTCGTTGAGCCACTTCGAGTTGGCGCTGCGGGTATGGATCTGCGTGACGAGCCGGAACGTCGAGATGAGCGGCACCTGCCCCGTCTCGAGCTTCTCCGGGTGGATGTGGCTCTTGATGTAGGTGGGGATGGCGTGCTCGCCCCAGCCCCAGTCGACGAGCGTGCGCGAGTAGAACTCGAGCAGCCCCGAAGGGGACGGGAAGCCGCGGAGGACCTCGCCGTCAATCTCGACGCCGACGGCGCGCCGACCCTCGTGGTCAGGGTCGGGTGCACCGGTCGGCGCGTAGTTCTCCTTCGCCGGCTCCGGGTCGCGCGAGTAGACGCGGCCGTAGTCGTCGACCCGGCGGTCCGTGGCGTACTGCTCGGCCGCGACCGGCGACTCGTACAGCGGGCCGATGCCCGTGCGGATCTCGAACGAGCCGTAACCGCGCATGTACTCGAGCGCAGTGAGC
>JAURQY010000033.1 GCA_030835875.1 Nitriliruptorales bacterium
CCCCGTCCTCCAGACGGCGGACATCCTCCTCTACCACGCGACGAAGGTGCCCGTGGGGGAGGACCAGCGGCACCACATCGAGCTGGCCCGCGACATCGGGCAGCGGTTCAACCACCGCTACGGCGACGTGTTCACGCTGCCGACGGCGATCCTCCCACCGGTCGCCGCGCGCGTGATGGACCTGCAGGAGCCGACGCGGAAGATGTCGAAGTCGTCGTCGTCGGAGAAGGGCGTCGTGTACGTCCTCGACGATACGGATGCGGTCGCTGCGAAGCTGCGGTCGGCCGTCACCGACTCGGACGGCGAGGTCCGTGCCGACCGGGATGCGAAGCCCGGCGTGACGAACCTGCTCGAGATCCTCGCCGCGGTCACCGGACGCGGCGTGCAGGACGTTGCTGACGAGTACGCGGGCAGCGGATACGGAGCGCTCAAGGCGGCCGTCGCAGATGCAGTCATCGACTTCCTCGCCCCCATGCGGGCGCGGTCGCTCGAGCTCGCCGCGGATCCTGCCGAGCTCACCCGCGTCCTGACCGACGGCGCGGCGCGCGCCCGGGCGGTCGCCGCGCCGACGCTCTCCCGTGCGCGCGACGCGATGGGGCTGCTGCCCGCCGGCTGAGCGCTCGACGGGGACCGTCGGCGGTGAAGTGCCTCCTGCGCGCTGGTAGTGTTCCGGCGTTCAGCATCGCGCTCCCGATGCCTCCGGTGCGGTCGTAGCGGTCGTCCGGTCGCCGTGGGCGCGTGCCTGCCGGTGCAGAGGAGCGCGACCGCGATGGCCACCACGACCGCCCCCGGACGTCCCGCCCGTTCCGGACTGCTGCTCGACCTCTCCCGGTCGGCGCTCGGCAAGAAGTACCTCATGGCCGTGTCCGGTCTCGTCGGGCTCGGCTACGTGTTCGCCCACATGCTCGGCAACCTCAAGCTCTACCAGAGCGCCGACGATTTCAACGCCTACGCGAAGTTCCTGCGGCGCCTGCTCTACCCGATCCTCCCCGAGAGCGGGACGCTCAACCTGCTCCGGCTCGTGCTGATCGCGGCGCTCGTCGTCCACGTCGTCTCCGCGTACCAGCTCACCGTCATGAACCGCAGGGCGCGTCCCGAGCGCTACCGCGGCCCGCGCGACTACGTCGTCGCCGACTTCGCCGCCCGCACCATGCGCTGGACGGGGGTCGTCGTCCTCCTCTTCATCGCCTACCACCTCGCGGACCTGACCCTCGGCTGGGTCAACCCCGCGCCGTCCGGCTCGACGCCCTACGAGAAGGTCATCGCGAGCTTCTCGTCCGTCCCTGTCGCCGCGTTCTACCTCGTCGCCAACGTCGCGCTCGGCTTCCACCTCTTCCACGGCGTGTGGAGCCTGTTCCAGTCCATGGGTTGGAACAACCGGCGGTTCAACCACCTCCGTCGCTCGCTCGCGATCGGGTTCACCCTGGTCGTGGTCGGCGGCAACCTCTCCTTCCCGATCGCCGTGCAGCTCGGCATCATCGCCTGAGGCGCACGGCACGCATCCGTCCAGCAGCCCGACCGCACCCAGCACCAGAGGAGCCGCGCAGATGACCGTCCTCGACGCGAAGATCCCCGACGGGCCCATCGAGACGAAGTGGGACGACCACCGCTTCGCCATGAAGCTCGTCAGCCCCGCGAACAAGCGGAAGTTCTCCGTCATCGTCGTGGGAACAGGCCTCGCCGGCGCGTCCGCGGCCGCCACGATGGGCGAGCTCGGCTACAAGGTGAAGGCGTTCACCTTCCACGACTCCGCCCGCCGTGCGCACTCCATCGCCGCGCAGGGTGGCATCAACGCGGCGAAGAACTACCACGGGGACGGCGACTCGATCTACCGCCTCTTCTACGACACCGTGAAGGGCGGCGACTTCCGCTCGCGCGAGGCCAACGTCTACCGGCTCGCCCAGGTCTCCAACAACATCATCGACCAGTGCGTGGCGCAGGGCGTCCCGTTCGCACGTGAGTACGGCGGGCTGCTCGACAACCGGTCCTTCGGTGGTGCGCAGGTCAGCCGCACCTTCTACGCGCGTGGGCAGACCGGCCAGCAGCTGCTGCTCGGCGCGTATCAGGCCCTCTCGGCCCAGGTGAAGAAGGGCTCGGTCGAGCTGCACACGAAGACCGAGATGCTCGACGTCGTCGTCGTCGACGGTCGTGCCGTCGGCATCGTGACGCGGAACCTCCACACCGGCGAGATCCGCTCGCACGCGGCCGACGCGGTCGTGCTCGCGACCGGCGGGTACTCGAACGTCTTCTACCTCTCGACCAACGCGATGGCCTGCAACACGACGGCCGTCTGGCGTGCGCACCGCAAGGGTGCGATGTTCGCGAACCCGTCGTTCACGCAGATCCACCCGACGGCCATCCCGACGAGTGACGAGTTCCAGTCCAAGCTGACCCTGATGTCGGAGTCGCTGCGCAACGACGGGCGCATCTGGGTCCCGAAGGACCTCGACGAGAAGCGTGCGGCGGCCGACATCCCCGAGGAGGACCGCGACTACTTCCTCGAGCGCCGCTACCCGGCCTTCGGGAACCTCGCACCGCGCGACATCTCCTCGCGTGCCGCGAAGGAGCGCGTCGACGCTGGCTACGGCGTCGGCCCGATGAAGAACGGCGTCTACCTCGACTTCTCGGAGGCGATCGGCCGGCTCGGTCGCGACGTCATCGCCGAGAAGTACGGGAACCTCTTCGACATGTACGAGCGCATCACGGGGGAGAACCCCTACGACGTCCCGATGCGCATCTACCCGGCGCCGCACTACACGATGGGCGGCCTGTGGGTCGACTACGAGCTGCAGACGACCATCCCGGGACTCTTCGCGATCGGCGAGGCGAACTTCTCCGACCACGGTGCGAACCGTCTGGGCGCCTCGGCGCTCATGCAGGGGCTCGCGGACGGCTACTTCGTCCTGCCGGCGACGATCGGGAACTACCTCGCGCCGATGCTCGGCAAGCCGAAGGTCGACACGAGCGCGCCGGAGTTCGCTGAGGCGGAGCGCGCCGTCAACGAGCAGAACGACCGCTTCCTGCGCACCAACGGCACGAAGTCGGTCGACCACTACCACCGTGAGCTCGGACGCATCGTCTGGGACTACTGCGGCATGGAGCGGACGCGCGAGGGCCTCGAGAAGGCCCTCAGCGAGATCCCGGCACTGCGCGCGGAGTTCGAGGCGAACGTCCGCGTCCCCGGATCGGCGGACACGCTGAACTCCTCGCTCGAGAAGGCCGGTCGTGTCGCGGACTTCTTCGAGCTCGCGGAGCTGATGTGCCGCGACGCGCTCGTGCGCGAGGAGTCGTGCGGCGGCCACTTCCGTGCGGAGTACCAGACGGAGGACGGCGAGGCGCTGCGCAACGATGCCGACTTCGCGCATGTCACCGCGTGGAAGTGGACGGGCGACTCGGCCAACCCGGCGGAGCACCGCGAGCCGCTCGTGTACGACAACGTCGAGCTGGCGACGAGGAGCTACAAGTGAACCTCACCCTTCGCGTCTGGCGGCAGGCCGGTCCGACCGCTCCAGGTCGCTTCGAGACCTACGAGGCCAGCGGCGTCTCGGAGGACTCGTCGTTCCTCGAGATGCTCGATGGTGTGAACGAGGGCCTCATCGCCGAGGGGCATGAGCCCATCGAGTTCATGCACGACTGCCGTGAGGGCATCTGCGGCACGTGTGGGATGATGATCAACGGGCAGGCGCACGGTCCCCAGGCGCTCACCACAGCGTGCCAGCTCCACATGAGGACGTTCTCCGATGGGGACGAGATCGTCGTCGAGCCGTGGCGTGCGGCGGGTTTCCCCATCGTCAAGGACCTCGTCGTCGACCGAGCGGCCTTCGACCGCATCGTCGAGTCGGGCGGGTACGTCAGCGTCGAGACGGGTTCGGCTCCGGATGCGAACGCGATCCCGATCGAGAAGGACGCGGC
>JAURQY010000034.1 GCA_030835875.1 Nitriliruptorales bacterium
CTCGTGGTGGATGCGTCCCATCCGCTCGCGCGCCTGCTCGGGCGTGACACCCGCCGCCAAACGGACCTCGGCGGTGAAGCCGGGGAAGAGCGCCCGGTCGACGACGTCGCTCGGGAACACGTCGACGACGGTGTGCGCCCGATCGTCCATGCGGATTGAGGGCGGTGCGGGCCTTCCGGTGTCCCGGATGTCGCGCAGCGTCGCCGCGAGCAGCGTGACGTTCCGCAGGGTCGCGAGGACCCCCGACCCCCAGTCCTCCGCCATCGCGGGACTGTCGCGCCGGATGCCCTTGGCCTGCGCGGCCGCGATCGTCCACCCGTCGGCGGCCTCGAGGATGCTCTGCGCGAGCTCCTCGAGGAGCGCGATCCGCTCGTCGAGGCCTGTCGCGACCCAGCTGGGCGCGGCAGTACGCAGCTCGCCGACGACGCGGTCGACCTCCGCGGCGATGCTGCCCTCGGTCGCGGTGCTCATGCGTGCCTCCTCGTCTCCGGGCGCTGTGCTGGCCTAGAGGTTCGTGACGAACCCGTGCCCGTCGCACGCCTCGCACTTCGTGCTGAACGACTCGACGAGCCCTTGGCTGACGTTCTTGCGCGTCATCTGCACGAGCCCGAGTCGTGAGACGTCCGACACGCGGGTCTTGGTCCGGTCGCGCAGCAGCTCACGCTTGAGCCGCCGGACGACCTGCTCCTGGTTGCTGCGCAGGAGCATGTCGATGAAGTCGATGATGATCATCCCGCCCATGTCACGCAGGCGGAGCTGGCGGACGATCTCGTCGGCCGCCTCGAGGTTCGTCTTGAGGACGATCTCCTCGAGGTTCGAGTCGCTCCCACCCGTGAACCGGCCGGTGTTGACGTCGATGACCTTCATCGCCTCCGTCGACTCGATGATGAGGTAGCCGCCGCTCGGCAGCCACACCTTGCGGTTCATCGCCTGACGGAGCTGGTCGGTGACGTCGAACGCGGCGAACAGGTCCGGCAGGTCCTTCCGCCGCTGCTCCGCGGTCGGCTGCTCGACGGTGGTGCCCGCCTCGTCCGCGGCCCGCTGTGCGGCCTCGGCGTCGGCGAGCGACGGGGCGCCCGCTGCCTGCGAGCGCTCGTCATCGGTCGGAGCGCCGTACAGCTCGACCCGGTCGACGAGCTCCGGTGCGACCTCCTCCAGGTACCCGCGCACCTGACCGTGGAGTCCGTCCTCGTCGACGATGCAGCGCACGAAGTCGGGGCCGAAGATGTCGCGGATGACCTTCACGACGAGCTTCGGCTCCTCGTAGACGGCCTCGAGCGGCTTCGCCCGCTTCGCCGCCTCCTCGACCTTGCGCCACTTCTCGACGAGCCGCTCGACGTCGGCCGTGAGCGCCTCCTCGGGCGCGCCCTCCGCGGCCGTGCGCACGATCACGCCGTGACCCTCCGGCTTCGCGGCCTTGACGATGCGCCGCAGTCGGTCGCGCTCGACGTCGGTCAGCTTGCGCGAGATCCCGAACAGGTCGGAGTCGGGCGCGAGCACCACGTAGCGGCCCGCGAGCGAGAGGTGCATGGTGAGCCGTGGACCCTTCGTGCCCATCGGGTCCTTCGTGACCTGGACGAGGACCTTCTGCCCGGGCTTGAGCACGTTCTCGATGCGCTGATCGGACTCCTCCTCGACGTCGTGCTCGTCATAGAGGACCTCGCCGGCGTAGAGGACACCGTTGCGACCCTTGCCGATGTCGACGAACGCGGCCTCCATCCCGGGGAGCACGTTCTGCACGCGCCCCATGTAGATGTTGCCGACGAAGGTGACGTCCTCGTCGCGGGTCACGTAGTGCTCGACGAGCGTCCGGTCCTCCATCACCGCGATCTGCGTGCGCTCGGGCTTCGCGGTGACGAGCATCGTGCGCGGGGGGCCGGCGAGGATCGCACGACGCTCCTCCTCCGTCACCCCACCGTGCCGCTGCGGACGACGCTGGCCGCCACCACGTGTCGCGCCCTGACCGCCGCTCCGACGCGCCTTCTTCGCCGCCATGCGGGTGCCACCGCGCGGGAGCCGCTCACCGCCGTCGCCGTCCTTGGTCGAGGTGCCGGCCTCCTTCGACGCGCCGCCCCCGCCCTTCGCGCGGCGGCGCTTCCCGCCGCCGTCACCCGCAGCGCGGTCCTTCGACTCCTTCGAAGCCTTCGCGTCCTCGCTCGATGGTGCGTCGTCGGTCGCATCCTCCGCCTCGCGCTCCGCGCCACCGCTCCCACGACCTCGGCGTCCGCGTCCGCCTCGACGACGGCGTCGACGTCCCGCCTCGCCGTCCGGCCCGTCCGCCTCGCCCTCTCCTTCCGAGGCGTCGCCGGCCTCGGTGGTGGACGCCGCTGCGGCAGCCGATCCGGCATCACCATCGGCGGCGTCGGGGCCCCGGCGTGCCCGTGAGCGCGTGCGGGTACGCGTTCGCGACGCGTCTCCATCGGACGCCGCTCCTGCGAGATCATCCGGATCCGGACGCTCGGAGGACGTGTCCTGCGCGGCGGGCTTCTCGGCCGTCGCCTTCTTCGCCGGCGCCTTCTTCGCGGTGGACTTCTTCGCGGCCGTCTTCTTCGTGGCCGCCTTCTTCGCCGGTGCCTTCTTCGCGGTGGACTTCTTCGCGCTCGTCTTCTTGGCGGCCGTCTTCTTCGCGGTCGTCTTCTTGGCGGCCGCCTTCTTCGCCGGCTTCTCAGCGCCGGTGTCGGCGTCGGCCTGTGCGTCGGGGGCAGATTCGTGCTCGGACATGGGTGGCTCGCTGGGCTAGGCGGCCTCCACGACGATGTC
>JAURQY010000004.1 GCA_030835875.1 Nitriliruptorales bacterium
ATCCGAGCACCGCGTGCACTGCACCCGACAGCGACGCGCCGCCGAGCAGCCCGAGCCGCGCGAGGTCGCCGCGGGTGCTCCCTGCAGCGAGCCCGACGATTGTCAGCGCCCCACCGACCGCGGCGACGGTCGTCACGACGAGCTGCGCGCGTCCGCCGTCCACGAGCAGCAGCGCCACCCGACCGCCGAGCAGCAGCGTCGCGCCGAGCAGCCAGACGATGCGTGGGGGGAGCGGTCCGAGCGCCGTCGCGAGCAGCGGCGCGAGCGCGAGCGCCCCGAGTGCGGCGATCGCCAGCCCGACGGGGCCCGCGTCCATCGACTCGCCGAGGATGACGAGCAGGGACGGCAGCCAGGCGCGCAGCACCTCGAGGAGCAGGAAGCCGGCGGCCACAGCGCCGGCGACGACGGCGAGGTCACGGCGGACGGCGGACGCCTTGCGTTCCTCCGTCACGTCGGCCACTCCGCCCTCCTCTCCCGCACGCGCTCACCCGCGTCGCCGTCGGGTGCACCACGGCCGGTGAGCGTAGGCGTGGCGCTACGGTTGCTCACGGAGGGTCGAGGACACGTCCTCGCAGGGGAGGGGCACGCATGGACGCGATGGTGGCGATCCCCGGCGCCGAGCCGTTCTCCGCCCGCGGCAGCGGCGCGCGCGGCGCGGTCGGCGTCGTCGTCGTGCACGGCTTCACGGCGAACCCGATCGGCACGCGACCGCTCGGCCTGCGGCTTGCCGCGGAGGGCTACAGCGTCGAGGTCCCGCGGCTGCCAGGGCACGGCACCACCGTGCGCGACCTCGCCCGGACGCGCTACGCGGACTGGCGTGCGACCGTCGTCAACGCGGTCGGTGCGCTCGCACGCGGCTGCGACCACGTCGTGCTCGTCGGTCACTCGATGGGCGGCTCCATCGCGCTCGACCTCGCCGGCTCCGGCGAGCATCCGATCGCCGGCGTGGTGACGATCAACGCGCTCGTCCTCGACCGCACGGAGCTGCTCGCACGGGCCGCACCGCTGCTGCAGCACGTCGTCCCCTTCGTGCCGCGCGACGCGGCGGGGCTCCCGAGCGACGACCTCGCCAAGCCCGGCGTCGAGGAGCACGCCTACACATGGGTGTCCGCGCGCGCGGCACAGTCGTTCATCGGCGAGCTGCCGCGCATCCGCGACGGGCTCACCCGCGTCGCGGCGCCCGCGCTCGTCGTGACCTCGCCCGAGGACCACACGGTCGACCCGGCGAACGGGGATGCGATCGCCGAGGCGCTCGTCGGCGCGGCTCGTGTCGAGTGCTTCGCGACGCGCCGCAGCTACCACGTCCCGCTGCTCGACTATGACGCCGAGGTGCTCGAGGACCGCATCGTCGCGTTCGTCGCCGACGTGACCGGCACGTGACCGACACGATCCTCGTCCGGGCGCCCGTCGGGGTCGTCTACCGGACCCTCACGGACCTCGACGGCTGGCCGCGCTGGCTCGCCGGATGTCGCAGCGTCCGTGTCCCGGCCGACTCGGCGCGGGGTGGTGTCGGTGCTGACGGTGCGCCGGGCGCGGTGTCGGACGCGGACGAGCACCTGCTCGTCCTCCCGCTCGGCCGGCGACGGTGGCGTCTCGGCGTGGCCGCCCACGCGTGGCGCCACGACCTCGGTGTGCGCTGGGACGTGCGCGGTGATGTCGTGCTCGCCGCCGAGTGGTGGCTCGAGGAACGGCGCGAGGGCACGGTCGTGCACCACGTCGTGCACGGGACGCCGGTCGGACGGCGTGCCGAGCGACGTGTCCGTCGTCACCGGCGGGCGGTCATGCTGGCGCTGCAGGCGATGAAGGACCATCTCGAGCTGGCCGTCGCGGTCGCCGCAGGGAGGGTGCCATGAGCGTCGCCGGTTCCTCGGACGGTCGGGACGACGTGCTCGCCGTCGGCATCGACGTCGGTGGCACGCACCTGCGGGCGGGGCGTGTCGGAGCGTCGGGCGTCGTCGGCCCGGTCCTTCGGCGACGCTCGGAGGTCGACGACGCGGACGCGCTGCTCGGTGCGCTCGTCGCCGTCCTCGAGGAGCTCGGCGAAGGGCCGGGTGCGGCGCTGCCGGTCGGCCTCGGGATGGCCGGGCTCGTCGACCGCGAGGGGCGGCTGCGCTACGGCCCCAACGTCGGCGTGCGGGAGGTGCCGCTCGCCGCGCTGCTGCGGGACGCGCTCGGCCCCGGCCGCGTCGTCCGCGTCGTCAACGACGCGTCGGCCGCCGTCGTCGGGGAGCACCGCGTCGGCGCGGCGCGGGGGCACGACGATGTCGTGCTGCTCACGCTCGGCACCGGGGTCGGTGGCGGGGTCGTCGTCGACGGCCGCCTCCTCGAGGGTGCGCACGGCTTCGCCGGGGAGCTCGGTCACCTGATCATCCACGCGGGTGGTCGTGATGCGCCGAGCGGCGTGCGCGGGACCGTCGAGGCGTACACGTCGGGCAGCGCGATCGCACGCGAGTCCGAGGAGGCCGTCGCGGCGGGCGTCGCGGACGCGCGGGCGCTCGACGCGCCGGGCGTGCTCGCGGCGGCGACGACGGGGGAGCGCTGGGCGCTCGACGTCCTCGAACGGGTGGGCGTGCGGCTCGGCATCGCGATCGCCTCCATCGTGTCGGTGCTCGACCCGTCGATCGTCGTCGTCGGCGGCGGCGCGGGCGACGCCGCTGCGTCGTTCCTCCTCCCGCCCGCGCGCGACACGTTCGCCCGCGACCTGATGGGCGCGGCGCACCGTCCGCTCGCCCCGATCGTCGCTGCCGAGCTCGGTGACGACGCCGGGCTCATCGGCGCCGGACTGCTCGCCGCGGACGCCGCGGCCGGCGCCGCCGTCGCGGGTGGCACCTCGTGAGCGGCGCCGACGCCGTCCGGGACTATCCGGTCCGCGCCGCCGTCACGCGGCGCTTCACACTCGGCGTGCCGCGTGACGTCGCGATCGTCGGGCCAGCCGGTGCGCGGACGATCCTCGCGCTGCGAAGCGACGCGGGCGACGACCCGGTCACCCACCTGTGGCGCATCGACCCCGTGACGGGAGAGGAGGTCCGGCTGCTCGACGCGCGGGCGCTCGGTCGCGACGAGGCGGACCTGCCGGCCGAGGAGCGCGCACGTCGCGAGCGGGTGCGCGAGCAGGCCGGCGGCGTCACCGCCTACACCGTCGACCGCGCCGGACGACGTGTCGCCTGCGCGCTCGGCGGGCAGCTCGTCGTCGTCGACGTCACCTCCGCGGACGCGCGCGTGCTCGACCTCGACGTACCCGTGTTCGATCCACGCATCTCGCCCGACGGCAGCATGGTGGCGCTCCACCACGGCGACGGCGTGTCGGTCGTCGCGCTCGACGACGCGCGTCCCGCGCTGCGCCGGCTCGTCGAGGAGCCGGATGCCGTCTGGGGCCGGGCCGAGTTCGCCGCCGCCGAGGAGATGGGTCGGCAGCGCGGCATGTGGTGGTCGCCGTGCTCGACACGGCTCGCCGTCGCCCGCGTCGACGAGTCGATGGTCCGGCGTGCGCACCTCGCCGACCCGTCACGCCCGGAGCGTGCCCCGACCGAGCTCGCCTATCCGTTCGCCGGCACGCCCAACGCGCAGGTCGGCCTCGCGGTCGTCGACGTCGCGACGGGCGCGCGCACCCTGCTCGACGTCGTGGGCGTGGCGGGGCAGGACGCCGAGTACCTCGCGCGGGTGAGCTGGGAGGTCGAACCGCTCCTCGTCGGCTGCCAGCCGCGCGACCAGCGGGCGCTGCACGTCCTCGCGCACGCGGACGGTTCGCTGCGCACGGTGCGCCGCATCGCCGCCGAGCCGTGGGTCGAGCTCGTCCCCGGTGCGCCCGCATGGCTCGGCGGGCTGCTCACCGTCGAGGACGTCGCCGGCGCGGACGGCATGCTCCGGCGCGCCCTCTGCCACGACGGCACCCCGCTGACCCCGACCGGCGTCGAGGTGCGTGCGCTGCTCGCCGTGCACCGGGGCACGGACGGGCGCTCCGGCGCGGTCGTGTGCGCCGTGTCGCACGACGACCCGACGTCGATCGACGTGGTCGTGGTGCGCGTCGGCGAGGACGCACCGTCGGACGTGCGCGTGTCCGCGCCGGGTGCTGGGCTCCACCATGCGGCGCTCGCGCTCGACGCGGACGGTGACGTCGAGCTCGCCGTCCACCGCCGGGTCGACCTCGACCACGATGGCCCGACGTTCACGATCGGCGGCAGAGGCGTGCCCGAAGGACTCACGCTCCGCTCCGTCGCGGAGCCCGTCGGGCTCACCGTCGACGTGCGCATGCTCGAGCTCGGCCCGCGGCGGCTGCGCGCCGCGCTCGTGCTGCCCGTCGGTGCCGCGGCCGACGGACCGCTCCCCGTCGTGCTCGACCCCTACGGCGGACCGCACGCGCAGCGTGTCCTCGCCGCGCGCGGCGCGTACCACGGCTCGCAGTGGCTCGCGGAGCAGGGCTTCGCGGTGCTCGTCATCGACGGACGGGGCACGCCGGGACGCGGCCCCGCGTTCGAGCACGCGGTGCACACCGACCTCGCGACGCACGCGCTCGAGGACCAGATCGCGGGGCTCGACGCCGCCGCCGACATCGAGCCGCGGCTCGACCTGACCCGCGTCGGCATCCGCGGCTGGTCGTACGGCGGCACGCTCGCCACGCTCGCCGCGCTGCGTCGCCCCGACCGCATCCGCTGCGCGGTGGTCGGTGCGCCGGTGACCGACTGGCGGCTCTACGACACGCACTACACCGAGCGCTACCTCGGCCATCCCGACGTCGACCCCGAGGCGTACGCACGCTCCGGTGTCGTGCACGCCGACGGCACGCTCGTCGGACCGGATCCGGGAGCGGAGGACGCGCCGCACGCGGAGCTCCTCGTCGTGCACGGGCTCGCCGACGACAACGTGCTCGCCGCGCACAGCCTGCGGCTCACCGAGGCGCTCCACGCAGCCGGACGACCGTTCACGTTCCTGCCGCTGACCTCGGCCACCCACATGGCTTCGGACCCGCAGGTCGCGGCACGGCTGCTCGAGGTCCAGGCGCGGTTCCTGCAGCGCGGCCTCGGCATCGGCGCCGCCTGACGCGTCAGCGCAGTGGGCCGCGCCGTCCGTCCATGCCACCCATGCCGCCGTCGCCGTCCTGCGCGCGGCGGCCGAGCAGGTAGATGCCGACGCCGACCCCGACGAGCGCGAGCACCGGGCTGACGCGCGCGACACCGCTGAGCACGAGCAGTCCGACGAGCAGGAGCGCGATCGGGCGCGCGGCGCCCATCAGCCGTTCGGTCGTGAGCGGAGAGGACGCCGACGAACCCGACGCGCGCTGCTCGCGGGTGCGCGCCTCGCGGGTGCGGCGGCGGCGCGCCTCCGCGCGGGAGCGGGCCGCGTCGGCGATGGCGTCCATGTTGTCGGCGAGGGCACGGACCGCGACGTCCGCCTGGTCGTCGGGGACGGTCACGACGATGCCCTCACGGGTCCGGCGGGCGTCCGGCGTCAGGTTGGCGCGCTGGAGCACCTGGACGAGCACCGTCGCCTGCTCCTGCGGCCACGTCCCGAGGTCCTTGGCCACGTCATCCGTCCCGGATCGGTCCCACGCCGACCCTCGACGCGCCTGGCCTAGGCTACCGACGGTCACGGTGTCGAGGTCGACCGGGAGGGCTGTGTGGGTCGGATGTCCGCAGCGCCGGCGCTCTACCGGGTCCTTCGTGCGACGCTGCCGACCGTCGTCATGCCCTACTTCAAGGTAACCATCGAGGGTCTCGAGCACGTGCCCGAGCGTGGTGCGGCGATCGTGGCGGGCAACCACCTGTCGTTCATCGACTCGTTCGTGCTCGCGCTGTGCCTCCCTCGCCCGCTCTTCTACCTCGGCAAGTCCGACTACTGGGAGTCGGCGCGGACACGGTGGCTCGTCGCCGGTGCCGGCGTCGTCCCCGTCTACCGGGACGGCGGCGACAAGGGGGAGGGGAGCCTGCGCGCCGGTGTGCGGCTCCTCGATCGTGGCCAGCTCCTCGGCATCTACCCCGAGGGGACGCGCAGCCCCGACGGCCGGCTCTACCGCGGCAAGACCGGACCGGTCCGCATGGCGCTCGAGGCCGGCGTCCCCATCGTCCCCTTCGGCATCATCGGCTCGGACGTCGCGATGCCGCAGGACCGCAAGGTGATCCGCCGCGCGCCGATCACGCTCCGGTTCGGCCGCCCGATCGACCTGTCCCGCTACCACGACCGGCGCACCGACCCGCTGGTGCTCCGCTCCGCGACCGACGAGCTGATGTACGAGATCATGCTGCTGTCGGGGCAGGAGTACGTCGACGAGTACGCGTCGCACGTGAAGTCGGGTGCGGTCGACCTCAGCGAGGAGCTCGGTGCGGACGGGCAGGACGCGGACGGGTCGCGCCGGGGTGACGTGGACCCGGACGCCTCAGCCGGCTGACCGGTCCGTCGGCGCATCGCTGCGTTCGAGGTCGATCGACAGCGAGTTGATGCAGTAGCGCAGGCCCGTCGGCTGGTCGGGCGCGTCGTCGAACACGTGACCCAGATGCCCGTCGCAGCGTGCGCATCGGACCTCGGTGCGCACCATGCCGTGCGAGCGGTCGACGTGCTCGACGACCGCGCCCTCGGTGAGCGGTGTGAAGAAGCTCGGCCAGCCGCAGTGCGCGTCGAACTTCGTGTCCGAGCGGAACAGCGCCGCGCCGCAGCCGGCGCAGCGGTAGGTCCCGTCCGCCGTCTCGTCCCAGTAGGCGCCGGTGAACGGACGTTCCGTCCCGGCCTCGCGCAGCACGTGGAAGGCGGCGGGCGTGAGGCGTGCGCGCCACTCCTCGTCGCTCAGCTCGATGCGGTCGCCGTCGGTCCCGTCGCTCATACCTCCAGCACCTTCGCCCAGCCGCCGCTGCGTGCGACCGCCTCGTGCCAGCCGGCGAGCAGCCGCGCCCGCTCCGCCGCGTCCATGCGCGGCTCGAAGCGACGGTCGAGCTGCCAGACGCCCGCGACCTCGTCGAGCGACGTCCACACGCCCGCACCGAGCCCGGCGAGGAAGGCCGCCCCGAGCACCGTCGTCTCGGTGATGCGGGGGCGCACGACGGGGACGCCGAGCACGTCCGCCTGGAAGCGGCACAGCAGGTCGTTCGCCGCCGCACCGCCGTCGACGCGCAGCTCGGCGAGGTCGAGCCCCGCATCCGCGCTCATCGCCGCGACCACGTCGGCGGTCTGGTAGGCCATCGCCTCGATCGCCGCCCGGGCGAGGTGCCGGCGGTCCGTGCCGCGGGTGAGCCCGATCAGCAGGCCGCGTGCGTGCGGGTCCCAGTGCGGGGCGCCGAGCCCGGTGAACGCCGGGACGAGGTAGACGCCCTCGTTGCCGGCCGGGAGCTCCGCGGCCATCGCCTCGGTGTCCGACGCGTGGGTGACGACACCGAGCTGGTCGCGCAGCCACTGCACGCTCGCACCCGTCACGAAGATCGCGCCCTCGAGCACGTACGTGTCCTGCCCGTCGAGCCGCCAGCCGATCGACGTGAGCAGTCCAGCCTCGGAGCGCACGAGCTCGGTGCCGGTGTTGAACAGCAGGAACGAGCCGGTCCCGTACGTGTTCTTCGACGCACCCGGTGCCCAGGCGCCCTGACCGAACAGCGCCGACTGCTGGTCGCCGGCGATGCCGGTGATCGGTGCGGCGATGCCGAGGAACGCATCGGGCGCGGTGTCACCAAAGTGGCCGCTCGAGTCGCGGACCTCGGGGAGGATCGCGCGCGGGACGCGGAGCAGCGCGCACAACTCGTCGGAGAAGTCGCCGGTCGCGAGGTCGAGCAGCATCGTGCGTGACGCGTTGGACGGCTCGGTCACGTGCGCCGCACCCGCCGTGAGCCGCGCGACGAGCCACGTGTCGATCGTCGCGAAGGCGAGCTCGCCACGCTCGGCGCGCTCGCGTGCGCCCGGCACGGCGTCGAGCAGCCATGCCGCCTTCGTGCCGGAGAAGTACGCGTCGAGCACGAGGCCCGTGCGCTCGCGGATCAGCGGCTCGTGTCCGGCCTCGCGGAGCGCATCGCACGCGTCGGCCGTTCGGCGGTCCTGCCACACGATGGCGCGGTGGATCGGTCGCAGCGTGTCGCGCTCGAAGAGCAGCGTCGTCTCGCGCTGGTTGGTGATGCCGATGCAGGTCACCGCGTCAGGCGCGGTGTCGGAGACCTTCAGCGCCTCGGCGCAGGAGGCGAGCGTCGCCTCCCAGATCTCGTCGGCGTCGTGCTCGACCCAGCCGGGCTGGGGGAAGTGCTGGGTGAACTCGCGGTAGCCGCTGCCGAGGATGCGGCCGGTCTCGTCGAGAACGAAGCCGCGGACGCCGGTCGTGCCGGCGTCGATGGCGAGGATGCGTGCTCCCATGGCGGACCCCCGGTGCGAGGATGGTGACGGTCGTTCGGGCGGACCGTGCCGGAGGGCCCACGGTAGGTCAGGGGCAGGTCGTTAGCATGACGACCCGACGGCGACGCGCACGACGATGCGCATGGCGACATGAGGACGGACGCGGCGATGGTGCGCAGGATCGGTCTGCTGACGGGCGGCGGCGACTGCTCGGGACTCAACGCCGCGATCCGCGCGGTCGTGCGCCGGGCCGAGCAGGAGAACGTCACCGTCTACGGCTTCCGCGACGGCTGGAAGGGTGTGCTCGAGCAGGAGACGGAGGTCCTCGACCTGCGTGCGACGCGCGGGCTGCTCCACCGGGGCGGCACCGCGCTCGGCACCTCACGCGTCAGCCCCTTCTACGAGCCGGATGGCGTGCGCGGCGTGCAGGAGGCGATCGAGGTCCACGGACTCGACGGACTCGTCGTCATCGGTGGCGAGGGGACGCTGTCGGCGTCGCTGCGGCTCCATCAGGAGGCCGGCGTGCCACTCGTCGGCATCCCGAAGACGATCGACAACGACGTCGCCGAGACCGACCTGAGCATCGGCTTCCTCACGGCGGTCCGGGTCGCGAGCGAGGCCGCGGACCGGCTGCACTCGACCGCGGAGTCGCACGACCGGGTGCAGGTGCTCGAGGTCATGGGCCGTCACGCGGGATGGATCGCCACCCACGCAGGGATCGCCGGCGGCGCGGACGCGATCCTCATCCCCGAGGTGCCCTTCGACATCGACCGCGTCGCGCGGCACCTGCGTCACCGCGCAGGGACGGGGCGCGACTTCTCCGTGGTCGTCGTCGCCGAGGGTGCCCAGCCGGTCCCGGGCACGCTCGACCTGCCGGAGTCACCCAAGGACGAGTTCGGTCGCCCACGGCTCGGCGGCATCGGACACACGATCGCCCAGGAGCTCGAGGTGAGGACCGGCTTCGAGTCGCGCGTCACCATCCTCGGGCATGTGCAGCGGGGCGGCACCCCCACACCCGTCGACCGCATCATCGCCAGCCAGATGGGTGTCGCCGCCATCGACGCGGTGCTCGATGGCGCGTGGGGGACGATGTCCGCCATCCGTGGCCACGAGGTCGTGCGCGTCTCGCTCGAGGACGCGACGCGCGAGCTCAAGCGCGTGCCGCAGTCGCTCTACCGGGTCGGTGAGGTCTTCTTCGGCTGACCGTCGACCCGCTGAGGGGTCAGGCGCTCTGGCCCCAGCCCTGCGACCGGCCACCGGCGGCCGCACCGCCCGCGTGCAGCTCGGACTCGAGCGAACGACCCATTGCGGCGCTGAAGCGCTGCATCGTCTCGCGCAGCTCCGGCAGATCCTCATGAATCAGCGCCTGCGGCCCGTCGACAAGGGCGTTCTCAGGGTCGGGGTGCACGTCGACGATCACGCCGTCGGCACCGACCCCTATCGCGGAACGGATCAGCGGGAGCACCAGCTCACGTCGTCCGCCCGAGTGTGACGGGTCGACGATCACAGGAAGGTGCGTGATGGACTGCGCAACCGCAACGGCGGAGACGTCGAGGGTGAAGCGGGTCATCTGCTCGAAGGTGCGCACACCGCGTTCGCAGAGCACGACCTTCAGGTTCCCCGTCTGCGCGATGTACTCGGCGGCCATGATCCATTCCTCGATTGTCGCCGTCAGACCTCGCTTCAGAAGGACTGGCCGTCCCGATAGCCCCACCTCCTTCAGGAGCTGGAAGTTCTGCATGTTCCTGGCACCGACCTGCAGCATGTCTGCGCTGCGAGCGACGGTCTCCACATCGGCCGGCGTCACGACCTCCGTGACGAACGGCAGTCCGAGATCCCGGGAGACCTCGCCGAGGATCTCGAGTCCGTCCTGCCCGAGGCCCTGGAACGCGTAGGGCGAGGTCCGCGGCTTGTAGGCGCCTCCTCGAAGGATGCTGGCGCCAGCGTCGCGGGACATCTCGCAGGCCTCGGGCGTCTGCTCCGGGGTCTCGACCGCACATGGGCCGGCGATGAGGGTCACCGTCTCACGCCCGATGTGGTGGGCGCCGACCGGGACGGCCGATGGACGTGGTTGCGCGTCCCGACTCACGAGCTTGAACGGTCGGCTGACTCTGATCACATCCTCCACGTTCGGGAAGGCGTGAAGTGGGAGTTCTGCGAACCGCGCAAGGTCTCCGACCAGTCCGATGATCGTCTGGTGCTGTCCGCGGGAGACGAAGCACTCGCCACCCGACTTCTCGACAGTCGCGACAACGCGTTCGATGTCACCATCCGTCGCCGTCGATCGCATGACCACGACCATTGATGCGTCCTCTCTCGTCACGGAACTGCTCCCCACGTCGAAGGCCCCGGGGAGTCCCCGGGGCCTGTCCTGCTGCGTCGCTCCTTCAGTGCGCGCGACCGACAGGGCCCCGGGGGCGGCCGAAGCCGTCCCCGAACCAGAAGAAGCGATAACCGGTGCCCATGGGCGGGACCGTAGCACGCGTCCGCCGGCCCCGACACCCCGCG
>JAURQY010000005.1 GCA_030835875.1 Nitriliruptorales bacterium
AGCTGCAGCGGACCGCGCCGCCCGACGGGCGCTGATCCACCCGCGGGTCCCCACTCCGCGCCACCCGGAGCGTCGGTCCGCGCCACGGCGCCCGTGAACCCGCCTTCTGGGCCCTTCTGAGGGCCTCCCGCGCGACGAGGCGTGCCCGTTCCGGGCCTGCGCGCCCGCCTCCGTGGGTTCGGGCGGTTCATAGCGTCGGATCTCCACCACTCCGCTCCACCCTCTTGAAGCCGCCAGGACGGCGATTCACGTGCGATGAGCGTCCCCTCTCGCCGCTCCATGCTTGACCTGTGGTGCCTGAAGCGCCTAAAGTGGAGCAAAGTGGAGTACAGTTCCACGCGTGCACCGGAGGGACCGGTGCCAGGGCGCCGACGGGTGCCACGCGGATCCGGCCGACCGGGAGGGGGGTGCGATGTTCCTCGGCGAGCACCTGCACACCCTCGACGGCAAGGGCCGCGTCATCCTGCCGGCGCGCTTCCGCGAGCGGCTCGCGAGCGGCCTCGTCCTGACCCCCTCGCAGGACCGCTGCATCGACGTGTGGCCGCTCACCGGCTTCGAGCGCCGGGTCGAGGAGCTGCGCGCGCTGCCGCGCACCGACCAGCGCGCGCGCACCTACCTGCGCGTCTTCCTCGCTGGCGCGCATGAGGAGAAGCCTGACGCGCAGGGGCGTGTGACGCTGCCGCCTCGCCTGCGCGAGTACGCCGGGCTCGACCGCGACCTGACCATCAACGGCGCCGACGAGCGGCTCGAGATCTGGGACCGCGGGACCTGGGAGCAGTACCGCGAGCGCGCGGAGGAGACCTTCGCGACGCTCGACGGAGGGCTCTCGTGAGCGCCGCCGCGTCCGCCGCGACGCCGCACGTCCCGGTCCTGCTCGAGACCGTCACCGAGCTGCTCGAGCGGCCCGACGGTGTCGTCGTCGATGTCACCCTCGGCGCCGGTGGGCACGCGGCGGCGATCGCTGCGCGCCGTCTGCAGCTGTGGGGACGCGCGGACCTCCTCGGCATCGACCGTGACGAGAGCGCGCTCGCGCTCGCACGGGAGCGACTGCAGCGTGAGCTCGACGACCCGCGCGTCCGCGTCCGTCTCGTCCACGCGCGTGCCGACGAGCTCGCCCGCGTGCTCGACGACGAGGGGATCGACCGCGTCGCGGGTGTCTTCATGGACCTCGGCGTGTCCTCGATGCACCTCGACCGTCCGGAGCGCGGCTTCAGCTACCGCACCGACGGGCCGCTCGACATGCGCATGGATCCGTCGCGCGGCACGACGGCGGGCGACCTCGTCAACGATCTCGACGCGCCCGAGCTCGCGCGGCTCATCGCGCGCTACGGCGAGGAGCGCTTCGCGCGGCGCATCGCCGACGCGATCGTCGCCGCCCGGCCGCTGACGGGAACCATCCGGCTCGCCGAGGTCGTCCGCGACGCGATCCCGGCGGCCACGCGACGCACCGGCGGACATCCCGCGACACGCACCTTCCAGGCGCTGCGCATCGCCGTCAACGACGAGCTCGCCTCGCTCGCCGCGACGCTGCCCGTCGCCATCGACCGCCTCACCGATGATGGCGTGCTCGTCGTCATGAGCTACCACAGCCTCGAGGACCGCATCGTCAAGCGGGCCTTCGCCGACGCGGCGACCGGCTGCGTCTGCCCGCCGCGCCTCCCGGCCTGCGCGTGCGGGCGCACGGCGCGCGTCGCGCACGTCGTGCGCCGCCCGATCGTCGCCGACGAGGCGGAGCGGGCACGCAACCCGCGCTCGGCGTCCGTGCGGCTCCGCGCCGTCCGACGCCTGGCGGTGGCCGCATGAGCGCCGTCGCCCTCCAGCAGCCCCGTCGACTGCGGGCGGTCGAGGCGCCCGTCGCCGCCGACGTGCCCGTCGTCGCGAGCGGCCGTCGGACCCTCGTGCTCGCGCTCGCCACCTCGTTCCTGATCGTCGCGGCGGTCTTCGGCATCGTCGGGCTCAACGCGATGACCGCCGACCTCGCCGTCGATGCTCGTGCACTCGAGCTGCAGGTCGGCGATGCCGAGCGTCGCTACGCGGAGCTCGTCGCTGAGGTCGCCGCCAAGGAGGACCCGGGTCGCATCCGTGAGCGCGCGCTCGAGCTCGGCCTCGTCCCCTCCACCGCCGCCCGCCACCTCGCGCTCACCCGCGGCCTCGACGCGGACGGGCTGCGTCGCCCGGACGGCGGTCCGGTCATCGCGGACCCGCTCAAGCCGGTCCTCACGCAGGAGCGCTGAGTGTCCCGCTGGCGACTCGAGGATCACGCTCGGCTCTCCCTGCGGCGGATCCGCGCCGCGTTCGCGCTGTTCCTGCTCGTGTCGGCACTCGCGGTCGCGCAGCTCGTCGACATCCAGGTGCTCAGCGCGGCCGAGCACACGGAGCGCGGCGTCCGTCAGCGCACGCGTGAGATCGACCTGGCCGGCAGCCGAGGACGCATCTACGACCGTGAGGGCGACGTCCTCGCCACCTCCGTCACGAGTGCGACGATCTACGCAGACCCGCGGAGCTTCGTCCCGGAGGTGCGCGTCGACGGACGGACCGTCCCCGCCGCCGGCGACGCGGTCCGTGTCGCCCGCACGCTCGCGCCGCTGCTCGAGCGTGACGCTGACTGGGTCGAGGAGCGCCTGCTCCGAGACGCGCACTTCGTGTACCTCGCCCGGCAGGTCGATCTGCGGCTCGGCGAAGAGATCATGGCGTTGCGACTCCCGGGGATCGGGATGCTCACCGAGCCGAAGCGTGTCTACCCCGGTGGGTCGCTCGCCGCACAGGTCATCGGCTTCACCGGCATCGACGGCGACGCGCTGCAGGGACTCGAGGCGCGCCACGACGATCTGCTGCGCGGCACGCCGGGGACGCTGCGCTTCGAGCGCGCCATCGGTGGCCTGTCGATCGCGCCCGGTACCCGCGAGGTCGCCCCTCCTGTGCCCGGTCGCGACCTCGTCCTGACTCTCGACCGCGACATCCAGTTCGCCGCGGAACGTGTGGCGTCCGAGGTGATCGAACGTCACGGTGCACAGGCAGCCACCGTCGTCGTGCTCGAGGTCGGCAGCGGCGAGATCCTCGGCATGGCGTCCGCCCCGACCTTCGACCCGTCCGCTCTGCGCGACGAGGAGCAGGCGTTCTGGCGCAACCGTGCCGTGACCGACCTCTTCGAGCCCGGCTCGGTCCAGAAGCCGCTGGCGATCGCCGCGGCCCTCGAGTCTGGCGCGATCACCCCGGCGACGACCTTCGAGGTCCCCGACCGCTACCGCGTCGGAGGCAGCACCTTCAGCGACGTCAGCAAGCACGGCACCGAGACGTGGACCCCGAGCGAGATCCTCGCGCGGTCGAGCAACGTCGGGACGATCATGATCGCCCAGCGGACGGGTGAGGAGGCGCTGCGCGACCAGCTGCTCGCCTTCGGCCTCGGTGCGCCGACGGGGCTGCGCTTCCCCGGCGAGGTCGGCGGTCACGTCCCGGCCCCCGACCAGTGGTGGGCGACGACGCTGCCGACGGTGTCCATCGGGTACGGCACCTCCTCGACGCTGCTGCAGATGGCGAACGCGTACGCGGCACTCGCGAACGGCGGCGTGCTCGTCGATCCCGTGCTCGTCCGTGGGACCGTCGGTGCGGACGGCACGCTCGAGGCGACCGCGCCACCCGCCGCACGGCGCGTGGTCTCCGAGGTCACCGCGGCGCAGGTCATCGACATGCTCGGTCAGGCGATGGACGGTGATGGTGCGACGGGGACGCGTGCGCGCATCCCCGGCTACCGCATCGGCGGGAAGACCGGCACGGCGATCAAGGTGTCCGCGAGCGGTGGGTACGCGGAGGGCGAGTACGTCAGCACGTTCGTCGGCGTCGCACCGCTCGAGGACCCTCGCATCGTCGTCGCGGTGATGGTCGACGATCCGCAGGGCGACTACTACGGCGGACTCGTCGCTGCACCTGCGTTCCGTGAGGTGATGCACGCGAGCCTGCTCGCCCGGCGGATCGTCCCCGACAGCGAGGGTCAGCCGCTCGCACAGGTCGTCGAGGCGACGCGTGACGCCGCGGCCGAGTACGAGGCGATGCGTGCTGCCGCGCTCGCCGTCGAGCGGGCCGCTGCCGAGCAGGCGGCCGCGGAGCGCGACACCGCGGGGGACTGAGGTGGGGGTGGCCACCGTGTCCGGACGTCCGCGGTCCGCGCACCGGCCACCGTTAGGCTCCTCAAGCGCCAGCACCGTGGATCCACGGTCCGACGATCGTGCGAGGAGCCCCGTGTCCGCGCGTCTCTCCCTCCTCGCCGAGCATCTCCCGGATGCGGTGCTCCATGGCGACGATGCGGACGTCACCGACGTCACCCACGACAGCCGTTCGGCCGCCCACGGTTCCCTCTTCTGCGCCGTCATCGGGCAGCAGCACGACGGTCACGACCATGCCGAGCGGGCCCGCGAGGCGGGGGCGGCGGCGCTCCTCGTCGAGCGCTCGCTCCCCGTCGCGCTGCCGCAGCTCGTCGTCCCCTCGACTCGGGCAGCGATGGGTCCTGCGGCGGCGCTCGTGCACGGCGTGCCCTCCGAGGAGCTCACGCTGATCGGCGTGACCGGGACAAACGGCAAGACGACGGTCACGTTCCTGCTCGAGGCGGCGCTCGCCGCCGCCGGCCGGGGGACAGGTCGGATCGGCACCCTCGGTGCGCGGCTCCACGGTCGCTCCGAGCCGGGGCTCCGCACGACCCCGGAGGCGACGGACCTGCAGCGCCTGCTGCGCTCGATGCGCACGCGCGGGGCGGACGCCGTCGCGATGGAGGTCTCCTCGCACGGGCTCGACCTGCACCGCGTCGACGGGTGCAGGTTCGCGGTCGTCGCGTTCACCAACCTCACGCGCGACCATCTCGACTGGCACGGGACGATGGAGCGCTACCTCGCGGCGAAGGCGCGGCTGTTCACCCCCGACCTCGCCGACCACGGGGTCGTGCTGCTCGACGCGCCGGGTGCGGACGACCTGCTGCGCCTCGTCCGCATCCCGATCACGACCGTCGGGTCCGACCCCCGTGCTGACGTCCGCGTGCTCGCCCGCGAGGTGCGCAGCGGCGGCTCGACCGCACGGCTCTCGCTCGACGGCATCGAGCTGACCGTCCGCACCGTGATGCGCGGCCGGCACAACCTCGACAACGTGATCGTCGCCCTCGTCACGGCCGTGCGGGCCGGTGTCGACGCGGACGTCGCGCTCGGCGCGCTCGCGACCGTCGCCGCGCCGCCCGGCCGCCTCGAGCCGTTCGGCGGTGGCGACGCACCGCTCGTGCTCGTCGACTACGCGCACACGCCCGACGCGGTCGCCGGTGCAGTCACGGTCGGTCGCGATCTCGTGGCTGATGGTGGACGGCTGGTCGTGGTGCTCGGTGCGGGCGGCGACCGCGACCGTGACAAGCGCGGCCCGATGGGCGCGGCCGCCGCGGTCGCGGACCTCGTCGTCGTCACCGACGACAACCCGCGCGGGGAGGACCCCGCCGCGATCCGGGCGCAGGTCCTCGCCGGCGCGCGCAGCGCGGATCCGGGCGCGCCCGAAGAGCCCATCGAGGTCGCCGACCGGGCCGCTGCGGTCCTGCAGGCCGTCACGACGGCGCGGCCCGGCGACGTCGTGCTCGTGCTCGGTCGCGGGCACGAGGCGCACCAGGAGGTCGCCGACCGCATGCTCCCGCTCGACGACCGCGACCTCGTCCGCGCCGCCCTCGCGGCATGCGGAGGTGCGCGATGATCGAGCTGCGCATCGACGAACTCGCCGCCGTCCTCCGCGCCCGGCTCGTGCCGTCCACGAGGTCCGGTGCGACGCCCGGTGCGTCACCCACCGTGACGCAGGTGATGACGGACAGCCGGGTGCCGTCCGACGGGCCCGCGATCTTCTTCGCCCTGCGCACGCCGCGGGCCGACGGTCATGCGCACGTCGCCTCCGCTGCGGCCGCCGGGGCCGTCGTCGCCGTCGTCGAGGACGAGTCGGCGACCGACGCAGCTGCGCCCGTTCTCGCTCGGCTCGTCGTCGACGACGCGTGGTCGGCGCTCGGGCGGCTCGGCCGGCATGTCGCCGACGAGGTCGGGTGCCGCGTCGTCGCCGTGACGGGCTCCTATGGGAAGACCACGGTCAAGGACCTCGCGGCCGCAGCGTTCGGGTGCGACCGGACGGTCGCCGCATCGCACGGATCGTTCAACAACGAGCTCGGGGTCCCCCTCACGCTGCTCGGCGTCACCCGCGGCGTCGAGGTCCTCATCGCGGAGGCGGGGGCGCGCAACGCGGGCGACATCGACCTCCTCGGCGCGCTGCTGCGACCCGACATCGCGATCGTCACCGCGGTCGGCCCGGTCCACCTCGAGACGTTCGGTGACGAGGAGGGCGTCGCGTCAGAGAAGTCGCGGCTCGTCGCGGCGCTACGCAGCACCGGGACCGCCGTGCTCAACGCCGATGACCCACGGGTCGCCGGCATGGCGTCGCTCGCACCGCGCGCGGTGACCGTGTCGGCAGCCGGGGGAGCCGCTGACCTCAGTGCGCACGACGTCCGTATCGACGACGCGGGGCGTGTGCGTGCGACGGTGGCCACCCCCTGGGGCGAGGTCGCGGTCGCGCTCCCGATACCCGGGGCGCACCACCTGACGAACGCGCTGCTCGCGCTCGCGGCGGCTGGGGTCGACGGCGTCGACATCGTGCGTGCCGCGGCGGCGATGTCGACGGCTCGGACCAGCCCATCCCGTGCGGCGCTCCACCGTGTCGCGGGGGTCACGGTGCTCGACGACGCCTACAACGCGAGCCCGCCGACGATGCTCGGTGCGCTCCGCACGCTCGCGAGCCTCCCGTCGTCCGGGCGGCGCTGGGCGGTGCTCGGTCTGATGGCCGAGCTCGGCCCCGGCGCGCATGACGAGCACGTCGCGGTCGGGCGCGCCTGCACCGATGGCATCGACGAGCTCGTCGTCGTCGGCGACGCGGCCGAGGGGATCGCTGAAGGGGCGGCGGCTGGGGGACTCGGACCACGCATCCACCGTGTCGACGATCACGCCGGCGCCGCAGCGCTGCTCGCCTCGGCGGTGGGGCAGGGGGACGTGGTGCTGTTCAAGGCGTCCCGGGTCGCGACGCTCGACGTCGCGGCCGCGACGCTGCTCGCGGACCTCGGTGCGCGGGAGGGTGCGACCGCATGATCGCCATCCTCATCGCTGCGACCATGGCGTTCCTGATCGCGCTGGTCGGGACGCCGCTCATCATCGCGTTCTTCCGCGGCCGCGGGTTCGGGCAGCCGATCCGCGAGGAGGGACCGTCGAGCCACCAGACGAAGGCGGGCACCCCGACGATGGGTGGGACCGCGATCGTCCTCGCGACCGTGACCGCCTACGCGGTCGCGCAGGCGGGTCGTCCGACCTGGACGGCGACCGGCGTGCTGCTCCTCGCCACGTTCGTCGCGATGGCGGTCGTCGGGTTCGCCGACGACCTGATCAAGCTGCGGCTCCGTCGCAACCTCGGGCTCAACAAGACGACGAAGCTCGTCGGACAGGTCCTGATCGCGGTCGGCTTCGCATGGCTCGCGCCCGAGTGGGCGGGCGTGGAGCGCAGCATCACCGTGGTCGGGACGATCGAGCTGCCCGTCGGGCAGGCGATGTTCACGCTCTGGACGTTCCTGCTCATCGTCGGCGCATCGAACGCCGTCAAC
>JAURQY010000035.1 GCA_030835875.1 Nitriliruptorales bacterium
CCTCGGCGACCGCGCCGCGCGTCAGCTCGTCGAGCACGGGGCGCAGCGACTCCGGCGTCAGCGGCGGCTGCTCCGGCGCCGAGGTCCGGTCGCGACGCGCGAGTGCGAGCCCGGCGATGAGGCCGCCGGCGCCGAGGGCGACGCCGAGCACGAGCAGGATGAGGAGGGTCGAGGTGTCCATGTCAGGAGCCTACGAGCCGCCTGCGATGGACCGCCCGAGCTCCGCCGCGAACGCCTCGAGCGCCCGCTCGACCCCGGAGGCGTCGACGTCGAGGTGCGTGATCGCGCGCAGCCGCCCGTGGACGACGCTGAGGCGCACGCCCCGGCGCAGCAGCGCCGCCTGCAGCTCCACGGCATCGCGACCGATCGGGCGCGGGTCGACGAAGAGGATGTTGGTCGCGGGTGGCGTGACGTCGAGGCCGAGCCCGACGAGCCCGTCATGCAGGCGTCGGAGGTTCGCATGGTCGTCGGCGAGCCGATCGACGTTGTGGTCGAGCGCGTGCAGGCAGCCGGCCGCCATCATCCCGGCCTGGCGCATCGCGCCGCCGAAGCGGTGCTTGAAGCGCCATGCACGTTCGATGAACGCGTGCGAGCCGGCGAGCACCGCTCCGAACGGTGCGCCGAGCCCCTTGGTGAAGTCGATCCAGATCGAGTCGACGCCGCTCCCCCAGCGCGCCGCGTCGACGCCGGTCGCGACGACCGCGTTCATCAGCCGCGCACCGTCGACATGCACCGGTACGTCGCGCTCGTGCGCCGCCGCGACGACCGCATCGTAGGTCTCGAGCGGCCACAGGCTGCCGCCGCCGAAGTTGTGCGTCTGCTCGAGCGCGACGAGGCCGAGCTGCGGCCAGTAGTTCGAGGGCTCCGCGTGCGCCGCGACGACGGCGTCCGGTCCGAACACGCCTCGCTCGCCGTCGACGACCTCGACCTGCACGCCGGCGGCGAGCGCCGATCCGCCGGCCTCCGCACGGGCGATGTGCGCCGCACGGTCGAGGAGGACGAGCTGGCCTGGTTCGGTGTGCGTCGCGACCGCGACGAGGTTGCACATCAGGCCCGACGGCAGGAACACCGCCGCCTCCTGCCCGAGGAGCGTCGCGACCCGCTCGCACAGCGCGTTGACCGTGGGGTCGGCCCGCTGCTGCTCGTCGCCGACCTCGGCCGCGACCATCGCGGCGCGCATCGCGTCCGTCGGGCGCGTCTGCGTGTCGCTCGAGAGCTCGACGACGTCGGACATGGTGGCTCCTCGAGGACCTCCGGCGGATGCTCGGACGCTACCGTCGGGCGGACCGCGCGGGACGGACCGCGACAGCCTCACGAGGGCATCACGAGGAGGACGACGTGCGCAGACGGGTGCTCGGCTCCAGCGGGATGCTCGTCACGGAGTTCACGCTCGGGGCGATGACCTTCGGTGCGGAGACGCCGGAGGACGAGACGCACGCGATCCTCGACGCGTTCGTCGCTGCGGGCGGCGACACGATCGACTGCGCCGACGTCTACGCGGAGGGTCGCAGTGAGGAGTACGTCGGTCGCTGGATGAAGGCGCGCGGCAACCGCGACGACATCGTGCTGCTCACCAAGGGCCGCTTCCGCGTCGACCCCGCCTCCGGCCCCAACGAGTTCGGCCTGTCGCGCCGGCACCTGACCCGTGCGCTCGACGCGAGCCTGCGGCGCCTCGGCGTCGACCACATCGACCTCTACCAGGTCCACGCCTGGGACCCGCACACGCCGCCGGAGCAGTGGCTGCAGACGCTCGACGCGTTCGTGCGCTCAGGGAAGGTGCGCGAGGTCGGCGTGTCGAACCTGAACGGCTGGCAGCTGCAGCGCGCCATCATGCTCGCGCGCCAGGAGGGGCTCGCGCCGATCGTGTCGCTGCAGCCGCAGTACAACCTGCTCGCCCGTGAGGTCGAGTGGGAGCTGCTGGACCTGTGCGAGCTCGAGGGGCTGGGCCTCCTGCCGTGGTCGCCGCTCGGTGGTGGCTGGCTGACCGGCAAGTACCGCCGCGAGGTGGTGGCAGCCGGCGGATCGGACGTCCCGACCGGCGCGACACGCCTCGGTGAGAACCCGGGGCGCGGCGTCGAGTCGTGGTTCAAGCGCAACGACGACCGTGTGCACGCCATCGTCGACGAGGTCGTCGCGATCGCCGAGGCGCGCGGCATCACGCCGTCGCAGGTCGCGCTCGCGTGGGTGAACGGACGGCGCACCGTCGCCTCGACCATCCTCGGCGTCCGTACCGTCGCGCAGCTCGAGGACGACCTCGGCGCGGTCGGTCTCGTGCTCGATGCGGACGAGACCGCGCGGCTCGACGCCGTCAGCGAGCCGCAGCTCCCCGACTACCCGTACGGCTTCCTGTCGCGCGCGTCGCAGGCGCGCCAGGACGCGCTCGCGGACCCGTCGGCACCGACCGCGTGAGCGGACCGCACGCGACGCCCGCTCCGGCGCTGATGGAGACGGCGCGCATCTGGTTCGACGCCGACACGTGCCCGGCGGTCGTCGTCGAGGACGACGGGCGGCGGTTCGTGCTCGTCGAGGACGACGGACGCGGTCCTGGTCGCCTGCCCCTGCTCGAACGCGCGACGTCCGTGCGCGACGCGGCGCGCGTGGCGCAGGTGCTCGCCGAGGGGCTCGCCGCCTGCGACTTCCCGCCGAACGGCGACGGCGCGTCGCCGTCGCACGTCAGCGCGGCGCTCCGGGCCCACGGCCTCGACCCCGACGACCTCTAGGCGGCGGAGGCATCAGGACCGCTCACGCGGCGAGCGCCCGATCGAGGTCCGCGAGGATGTCGTCGAGATGCTCGATGCCGACGCACAGGCGCAGCATCCCTGGCGTGACGCCCGCGGCGAGCTGCTCCTCGGGCGTGAGCTGCCGGTGCGTCGTCGACGCCGGGTGCGCGGCGAGCGACTTCGTGTCCCCGATGTTGACGAGCCGCGTGAAGAGCTCGAGCCGGTCGTAGAAGCGCACGGCCGCCTCGTGCCCACCGTCGACCTCGAACGACAGCAGTGCCGACGGACGACCACCCGTGTACTTCTGTGCGAGCGCGTGGTACGGCGACGACGGGAGCCCCGCGTAGTCGACGCGCGTCACGCGCGGATGCGCGGCGAGATGCTCGGCGACGGCCTGCGCGTTGGTCACGTGCCGCTCCATGCGCAGGTGCAGCGTCTCGAGCCCCTGGAGCAGCTGCCAGGCGGCCATCGGCGAGATCGCCGCACCCGTGTTGCGCAGCGGAACGGTGCGCGCGCGTCCGATGAACGCCGCGGGTCCGAGCGCCTCGGTGTAGACGACACCGTGATAGGCAGGCTCGGGCTCGGAGAGCATCGGGAAGCGGTCGGCGTGCTCGGCCCACGGGAAGGTGCCCGCGTCGACGATCATGCCGCCGAGCGTCGTGCCATGGCCGCCGATGTACTTCGTGAGCGAGTGCACGACGATGTCCGCACCCCAGGCGATCGGCTTCATGAGCGCCGGTGTGGGGACGGTCGAGTCGACGATGACGGGCACGCCATGCCGGTGGGCCATCGTCGCGATCGCCTCGAGGTCGGGGATGTTGCCCGCCGGGTTGCCGATCGACTCGAGGTAGACGGCGGCGGTGCGCTCGTCGATGAGCGCCTCGAGCGAGGCCGGTGCGTCGTCGGGGGCGAAGCGCACGTCGATGCCGAGCGCAGGCAGCTGGTGGGCGAACAGCGTGTAGGTCCCGCCGTAGAGCTGCGGGACGCTGACGATGTTGCTGCCGGCGCGCGCGATCGTGAGGATCGCGTAGGTGATCGCCGCGGACCCCGCAGCGGTCGCGAGCCCGGCGATCCCGCCCTCGAGCGCGGCGAGCCGCTGCTCGAGCACGTCCTGCGTCGGGTTCATGATGCGCGTGTAGATGTTGCCGGGGACCTTCAGGTCGAACAGGTCCGCGCCGTGCTGCGCGTCGTCGAAGGCGTAGGCGACCGTCTGGTAGATCGGGACGGCGACCGCCTTCGTGGTCGGGTCCGGCGTGTAGCCGTGGTGCAGGGCGAGGGTCTCGTCACGCATGGTCGGTCTCCGGCGGAAGGCCCTGCGGGCCACGTGGTCGGTGCGGTGCTGGCGGACGGACCCTAGACGGGCGGACCGCCCGCCGCCCCGGGCCCGGAGGGCGAACGGTGCGGACCCGATGCGTTCGGCACGCGGTCAGCGGTCCTCGGGACCGATCGTCCGCAGGACCCGTGCGGGGCTGCCGACCGCGACGACACCCGGTGGCAGATCGCGGGTCACGACCGCTCCCGCGCCGACGACGGTGCCCGCGCCGATCGTCACGCCGGGCAGCACGATGACGCCACCACCGAGCCAGACTCCGTCCTCGAGCACGATCGGCTCGCCCCACTCCTCCATCGCCGCGCGGGCCGCCCGGTCGATCGGATGCGTGGCCGTGAGCAGCTGGACCCGGGGCGCGATCTGGCAGTCCGCGCCGATCGTCACGGGCGCGACGTCGAGGATCACCGCGTCGAAGTTGATGAACGACCGGTCACCGAGATGCACGTTGTAGCCGTAGTCGACGCGGAGCGGCGGGACGACCGAGGCGCCGTCGCCGAGCGTCCCGAGCAGGCGCGCGAGCACCTCGCGCCGGACGGACTCCTCCCCCGTCGGGAGGTCGTTGAGCTCGCGGCTCACCTCGTAGGCGCGCGCACGGTCCGCGACGAGCACCGGGTGATCACCCCGGTAGCGCTCACCGGCGGTCATGCGCCGACGCGCCTCCTCACCATCCGTCGCGAGGTACGCGTCGGCGTCGAAGGCTCGCTCAGACGTTGACACGGATGCTCTTCGCGTTCATGAACTCGCGCATGCCCTCCTCGGCGAGCTCCCGGCCGTGACCGGACGCCTTCACCCCGCCGAACGGCATGCGCACGTCGGAGATGTTCATCGCGTTGATGGTGACCATGCCAGCGTCGATGCGCGCTGCAATCCGCTCGGCGCGCTCGACGTCCGCGCTCCACACGGCGCTGCCGAGGCCGTACTCGGTGTCGTTCGCAGCGGCGACCGCCTCCTCCTCGCCGTCGACCACGATGATCGCGCCGGCCGGGCCGAACGTCTCCTCGTCACCGACCGCATGCTCGCGCGTGACCCCGGTGAGCAGCGTCGGCGCGAAGAAGAAGCCGGGCCCGTCGACGCGACCGCCGGGGACGACGACGCGCGCGCCGGCCTCGACGCTGCGAGCGACCTGGCGCTCGAGCTCGTCACGGAGGTCGTCGCGCGCCATCGGCCCGACGGTGGTCGCCGCGTCCCGTGGGTCGCCCATGACATTCGCGGTGAGCTGCGCAGCCATCGCCTCGGTGAACGCATCGGCGACGGTGCGGTCGACGATGAACCGCTTCGCGGAGATGCAGCTCTGCCCGCAGTTGACGAGCCGTGCGTCGGCGGCGGTCCGGCCGGCGCGCTCGACGTCAGCGTCTGCGAGGACGACGTACGGGTCGGAGCCGCCGAGCTCGAGGACCGTGCGCTTCCCGTTCGCGCCGGCGACGGCCGCGACGGCACGCCCGCCACGCGTGGAGCCGGTGAACGAGACGCCCTGGATGCGGACGTCGGCGATGACGCCGGCGATCACGTCCGGCTCGGCGCGCAGCGTCTGCACGACACCCTCGGGGATCCCCGCCTCACGCACGGCGGCGACGATCGCCTCACCGGTCCCCATCGTGTTCGGCGCGCTCTTGAGCACGATCGTGTTCCCACCGGCGACGACCGGCGCGATCATGCGGATCGGCTGCCAGTACGGGAAGTTCCACGGCATGATCGCGAGGACCGTGCCGATCGGGTCATAGCGCACGTAGTCGCGCAGCCCACCGAGCCCCTCGACGGCACGCGGAGCGAGGAAGCGCTCGGCGTTCGCGACGTAGTAGCGGATCCCGTCCACGCACTTCATGACCTCGGCGCGCGCCTGCCCGAGCGGCTTCCCCATCTCCGAGGTGAGCAGCAGCGCGAGCTGCTCGACGTCCCGCTCGAACACGTCGGCGAGCGCCGCGAGTCCTGCCACACGCTCGTCGAGCGGGGTCGTGCGCCACCGCACGGAGGCGGCGTGGGCCGTCGCGAGCAGCTGCTCGACCTCGGCGGGCGTGTGCGCCGGACGCTCTGCGAGCAGGCTGCCGGTCGAGGGGTCGATCGAGCGGTAGGTCATCGTTGCTCCAAGGATGCCAGTGGTCGAAGAGCCCCTGAGGTTAGGCTCGGTCCATGAAATCCTCCGTCCCACGTGACCTGATGATGTTCCCTCCGCACGAGGGGGACGACGTCGCGTCCGTGTGGCTCGACTTCGGGGACGACCCGGAGCCCAGCAACCGGGACCGAATCGTCTACCTCACGATGCGCGAGGTCGCGCTCGTCGGCCCGGCATCGTTCAACACGAGCGGCGTGTGCGACACGCTCGGCATCTCGTACCCGATGGTGAACTACTACTTCGGGAACCGGGACGGGCTCATCGCCGAGGCGGCCCACGCCACCTACATCCGCTACGTCGAGAAGCTGTGGCGGGCCGTCGCAGCAGCACCGCGGACCCCCGTCGACCGACTGCGCGCGTACCTGCGCGCGCACCTGCGCCTCAACGTGGAGATCCGGGGCTGGGGCGCGGTGCTCAACTACCCGATCTTCTCGTCGACCATCGCGCAGCTCCTCGACGACCGCTTCGGCGAGGAGCACCGGCGCTACTTCGAGCTCAACATGGCTCGGCTCGGCCGGCTCATCCTCGACCTGTGGGACGAGCGCGTCAGCGACGACATCTACACGGTGGACCGCTTCCCCCGTGAGGCCCTAATCGCCAACCCGAGCGTCATCGAAGCGACCGCATCGCTCGCGTGGGCGACCATGGGCGTCGCTGTCTGGCGTGGAGGACGGCACACACCCTCGCGCGGCATCACCGAGCTCGAGGTGATGCAGGACGGCCTCGTCGACGCCTACACCGAGAACATGATCGAGTTCACGCGCTTCGCCCGCCCCGCAGCGCACCGTCCCGCCTGAACCGTCCACAGGTCTCGCTTCGGTTCGTCCTTCGTCGACCTTCACGCGGTATGGTTCAGAGCCCATATCCGCCGCGGGATCCTCTGGACCGGGCGGCACGACCGGAGGAGCCTCATTGGGGAGCCGCTTCGAGGAGTACGTCCGTGCGTTCGAGTCGACTGCTGATGAGCGCCAGCGTGCCGAGCTCGACGCCTTCCGGGCGCATCACCACCTCGCGGCCCAGTTCCGCGAACACCGCAAGCATCGCGGGCTGACGCAGCACCAGCTCGCCGTTCGCATCGGGGTGGACCAGGCGGAGATCAGCCGACTCGAACGCGGTGAAGGGAACCCGACCGAGCACACCCTCCTCCGCGCCGCCCATGCGCTCGGCCTCACGCTGACGCTCGTGCCGACAGGAACGGCGTCCGTTCCGGACGGCGGGACTCCTAGCGAGCGCGTCTGACCCGCCGGGCGAGCCGCCGTGCCTGCTCGATGGAGCGTTGCTGCCTGCGCCCGCCCCCGAGGCGACCCTTGTCGTATCCGCCGATGAGCAGGATGACTCGTTCCGATGCGGTGGTGAAGTAGATACGCAGCACGATCCGAGCTGCGCGTCGTGCTGTCGGTGATGGTGCTGCCGCCACGGAGCGGATCCTCCGGACCTCCTCCGCCGAATGTCTGATCCGGAGCTCGTAGAGCCCTCCTCCGAGGTTCCTCCCCCATTCCGTCCGGCAGACGTCGAGCCCCTCCGAAGCGAGCACGTGCTCGACGGCTGCGATCACCGCGCTCTGCTTGGTCGGATCGTCAAGAGATTCCAGCCACGAACGGGCCGGTTCGCGCCCATCGTCGTTCAGGAACTCGACGGTCCACCCGGGTGACCCGCGCGGATCGACGACCATGGTGACGCTCCCCCGGAGCGATGAACAGGGTCGACGACGCTCCGCAGACGGAGGTCCTACCAATGGCTCCGCGCGACTGGCCGAGTGCGGCACAGCCTGTGGAGAACCCGGGGAACGGAGAAGCCCCCGGCGGCCTGAGGCGCACCGAGGGCTTCCGATCGCGACGCTGTGGTTCCAGCGTGCTGAGTAGCGGGGGCAGGATTTGAACCTGCGACCTCCGGGTTATGAGCCCGGCGAGCTGACCGAGCTGCTCCACCCCGCGTCGCTGGACGGAGGGTATCCCCGACCGCAGGTGACGCGCAACCCGGCGCCGATCAGCGTCCGAACGCGGTCTGTGCGGTCTCGGCCTCGCCGGCCTCCTCCGTGCCCCCCTCGGGCGCATCCGGTGCAGGCGCCTCGGGCAGCTCGGGGACGAGCGACCCGCCGGACGCCTCGAACGCTCGCTCGAGCAGGCGACGCGCGGTGAGCAGCTCACGCTCGTAGCCGGCCAGGTTCCCCTCGCGCAGCAGCGCATCGGCACGGTCGAACGCGGCGAGCGCACGTTCGAGGAGCGAGAGTGCGTCGTCGGCCGTGTCGTCCTCACCGTCCGCGCCGCCGGCACCGCCGTCCTCCTCGGCGAGCGAGTCCGGCACACGGATGTCGAGCAGCTGGCCGAGCGCGCCGGTCAGCGTGCGGTCGAACGCGGTCCGCTCCCCCATCACGACGGCGACGCGCGCGAGCTCGGGGATGCGGGCCTGCGGGTTCTCGAGGAACAGCGGCTGCACGTAGAGGATGGAGTCGGCGATCGGCAGCACCTGCATGTTGCCGCGGATCACGTTCGAGCCGTCGCGCGAACGCAGCGTGATGTAGGCGGAGATGTCGTCGTCCTGCTCGATGCGCGCCTGCGCCTGGAGCGGGCCGAGCACCAGCTGGTCGGACGGGAAGCGCACGGCGAACAGCTCGTTAAGGTTCTCCCCGTCCGAACGTCCGGCCAGCCACGACACCATGTTCGGTCGGTTGGCCGCGAGGTACGGCTGGATGAGGACGAACTCCTCCGTCTGCTCGCCGGGCAGGCGCATGACGAGGTAGTACGGCTCGAGGAGGCGCTGGCCGGCCGCCTGCTGGAGCGCCGTCGCGCCACCCTGGTTCGCGGCCGCGGCCGGGTCGATCGGGATGTCCCACGCGTCCGCACGGTTGTAGAAGCCGTCCGACTCGGGGATGTGGTAGGTCTGGAACAGGTCGGCCTGCAGGCGGAACAGGTCCTGGGGGTAGCGGAAGTGGCGCACGACCGCCTCGGGCGCCGCGCCGTACGGCTGCAGCAGGCCGGGGAACGCCTGGTCCCACGCACGGATGATCGGGTCCTCATCGTCGATGACGTACAGCGTCACGTCGCCGTCGAACGCGTCGACCACCGCCTTCACGGAGTTCCGCACGTAGTTCACAGTGACGGCGCGGTTGCCGAGGATCAGGTTGCGCCGCTCCGAGTAGGGGTAGGCGGTCGAGGTCGTGTACGCGTCGACGATCCACTTCACGCGCCCGTCGATCACGACCGGGTACGGCGACGAGTCGATCTCGAGGAACGGGGCGACGAGACGCACACGCTCGCTGACCTCGCGGTTGAAGATGATCCGCGACTCGTCGTTGAGCAGGTTCGTCAGGATCAGGTTGTAGTCCGCGAAGCGCAGCGCGAACGCGACCCGCCGTGCGGCGGAGTCGATGGCGACGCCGCCGAGACCGGCGTAGGTCGTCGTGATCTGCTGCTGCGTCTCCGGATCCTCGAAGTCGAGCTCCGCCGCGTCGGTGCGCACCAGCGAGTACACGGGGTCGGGCGTCGCGCCGAAGTAGATGCCCGGCTGCTCGCCGGGGACGATCTCCTCGTCACCGACCGGCGGGATGTTCGAGCTGATGAAGACGGGCTGACCCTCGGCGTTCGCCGTGTTCACCTGGCTCGCGACGACACCGAAGCCGTGCGTGAAGGTGATGTGCCGGTTCTGCCACGTGTCCGCGTCGGCCGGGAGGTCGGAGAGCTCACGCGTGGCGAGCATGACCTGCCGCAGCTCGCCGTCGACGAAGTAGCGGTCGATCTCGACGTCGCGGAACTCGTAGTACGGGCGCAGCGACTGCAGCTCGGCGTAGGTCGTCTCGAGCACGGCCGGGTCCCAGAGGCGCACGTTGCGCAGGGTCACGTCGTTCTCGAGCACGTCCTGCTCGTCGAGGTCGTTCTGGATGGAGAACGGCTGACGGACGACGTCGTCGAGGCCGAAGGCGCTGCGGGTCGCCTCGAGGTTGCGGGCGATGAACTCGCGCTCGCGGGCGAGCTCCTGCGGGTCGACGCGGACACGCTGCACGAACGCCGGGTAGGCGCCCTGCAGGATGATGCTCGCGACGATCAGGAGCCCGAGCGCACCACCCGGCAGGAGCAGCCCCTCACGTCGGAGCGACGCGAACAGGATCACGATCGCGATGACGGCGACGCCGATGAGGAGCAACAGCGCCGGCAGCTCGGCGTTCACGTCGGTGAACGATGCCCCGGTCACGGTGCCGCGCGGCGAGTAGTTCAGCTCGTAGCGCTCGAGCCAGTAGCCCCACGCGCGTACTGCGACGGCGAGCGCGATGAGCGCCGTCAGGTGCAGGCGCGCCTGTCGGGTCAGCTTCTCGGGTGAGACGGGCCGGATCCCACCGAGGACGTAGTGCGCGCCGGCCGTGAGGAGGATCGTGAGCACGATCGAGGTGAAGACCCAGGTCTGCAGCAGCGCCCAGAACGGGAACTCGAAGAGCCAAAAGCCGAGGTCCTGCGAGAACAGCGGGTCGGCGATACCGACGGACTGACCGTTGAGGAACAGGAGGAACGTCTCCCACTGGCCGCCGATCGCCGCACCGGACGTGAGCGCGAAGAAGAAGGACACACCGGCGATGACCCAGGGCAGGTAGGGGTCGACCGTGTCCCGAAGGCGCTGGACCTGCGCCTCCTGCGGGGTCGTCGGGATCACGAAGGGCCGTGTCCTCCGTGCGATCGACAGGTTGAGGCCGATGAAGAGGGCCAGCAGCAGCGTGAAGACCGCGCCGATGCCGTACCGGGTCATCAGCACGGTGAGGAAGACGTCGCGGTAGCCGCGCTCCTCGAACCACCACAGGTCGGTGACGAACACGGCGATGCGGTTCGCGCCGAAGACGATCAGGAGGAGGACGCCGACGAGCACGGAGCCCAGACGGCGGCGGATGAGGTCTCCCACGGTGGCCCTTCTCGGGTCGGAGGTGGTCGGACAGGGGTCTGATGGTGGTCGGAAGCGGACTCCGAGGCTACCGAGCGCCTCAGGAGGCGGCGGCCAGCAGCTCGGCGTGTTCGGGCGTCGTGCCGGCAGCGAGGGACTCGAGCGCGGCGAGCGCATCGGTGAGGTCGCGCACGGGGACGAGCAGCAGGTCGCGCGAGAGCGCCGTGCGGCGCGCGAGGGCGAGGTCGGCCTCGGGGAGGAGGAACGCGTCGGGCAGCGGACCGCCACGCGCCTCGGCGACGACGCTGCGCAGCTTGTGGTCCACACCACCGACGCCCACGACGCGCCCGTCCGCGTCGAGCGCGCCGGTCCCCGCGACGAGCAGCGGCGGTCGACCGGACGCCGCACCGTCAGGCAGCGCGGTCGGATCGTCCGGAGCGACACGGGCGGCGACGCTGAGCGCGAGCATGAGGCCCGCGGACGGACCGCCGACCTCGTCAGTCGCGAACGTGACCGCGACCGGCCAGAACGCGGCCGGCGCGTCGGGCTCGGCGACGAGTCCGAGCTCGGCGAGCGCGAGCACCGCCGCGCGGACCTGGCTCTCCTCCATGCGGGCTCGGCCCGCCTCCGCGACGTCGTCGAGATCCCCACCCGCAGGGACGAGCCGCGAGCGGGCGACGAGGTCGACGTCGGGGTCGCGTACCGCCGCCCACCACTCCGCCACACCGGACGGCTCGCCGACCTCGATCGTCGTGACGAGGAGCCGGCCCTCCGGCTCGCGCACCGCGAGCAGCCCGGGGCGCGCCGCTCCGGAGGACGGAGCCGGGCGCACGTCGACGAGGTCGGCCGTGTCGAGCACCGGCCCTCCGGTCACGACGAGCTGGCACGCGGGCTGCGCGACGACGAGGGTGCACGGGAGCGCACCCGACCACCAGGCACCACCCGCTGCGGCGAGCAGCGTGACGGTGACGAGCGCACGTCGGACGCGACGCACCCGACCGCCTAGCGGCGGCGCAGCGCAGCGGCCGACGCGGCCGCGACGAGTGCGCCGGCGACGAGCCCCGCCGTCCGCAGCACGCCCCGCGTCGTGCGGACGCGTCCGAGGCTCACGAACTGCTCGTGCTCGAGGACGGTCTCGAGCAGCGTCTCCTCGTTGCTGCGCGTCGGCGCCCAACCGGTGCTGCGCAGGCGCGCGTTCGAGAGCAGCCACGGATGGCGGAACAGCTCGACGGTGCCCGGCTCGAGCTCACCCACACGGAGCCGATGCGCGCGGTCGACGAGCGCGCGCATGCGCTCATGGTCGAGCGCGAGCGTTCGCCGGCCGGAGAGCGCGAGGACGGTCGCGTAGTCGATCCAGCCGTCGGGCGCGACGTTGAACGCGCCGTCGAGGTCGTTCGCGATCGCGTGGACGATCGCGCCGACGATGTCATCGACATGGATGAACTGGAGCGGCGGCGCGTCGGGGAGGTCGGGGAGCGCGGGCAGCTCGAGGACGCGCGTGAGGAAGTTCTGCACGCCCGGTCCGAAGACCATCGCGCTGCGCAGCACGGTGAGCGCCGGCCCGTCTCCGGCAGCGAGCCACGGCCAGATGCGCTGCTCGACCTCATGCTTGTGCTCGGCGTAGGTGAAGCCGGGCTGGGTGCGCATCGTGCTCGCCTCGGTCAGCGGCACCTCGTTGTCGGGGTACGCGCCGTAGGCGACGACGGACGAGAGATAGATGACACGGCCGACGCCGGCGGAGCGCGCCGCGTCGAGCACGTTCATCGTCCCGTCGATGTTGACCGAACGCATCTGCTCGAGGTCGCGGATCGGGTCCATCTGGAACGCGAGGTGGACGAGCACGTCGACCCCGTCGAGCTGCTCGGCGAACGCGGCATCGCGGATGTCGACCTCGCGCAGCTCGAGGGAGGGCGCGTCGGAGGCTGCGTCCGAGCGGCGCAGGTCGTCGCGCAGGCCGTCAGGCACGCGGACGTCGAGCCCGATGAGCCGTGCGACGTCCTGCGGGTCACGCTGCAGCCGCGCGACGAGCGCACGACCGAGCAGCCCACCGACCCCTGTGACCGCGATCGTCGCCATGGCCGTACCGTAGCCCCGCGAGCAGGACGGAGCCGTCCGAGGAGCCTCACGATGGCCGATGCGATCCCCGCGATCGACTGGAGCCTCGCCGAGCGCGCGGCCCGTGAGGTCGCACGCGAGGGCGACCGGGCACCGACGGCGGAGGAGCGCACCCGCTTCGAGGAGGCGTTCCGGCTCGCCGAGCACTGGCTCGACGCGGGGGCGCTGCCGCAGCCGCCCGACGCGGGTCGCACGCTCGTCCTCGACCGCGACGCGTGGATCGACGAGGCGATCCCCGTGTTCATGCGGCTGCTCGCGCCGGTGGCCGCGGCGACCACCGAGGCGCTCGTCGGGCTCGCATCGCGCCAGCTCGGTGAGCTCGGACGGATGCTCGAGGACTCACCCGACGCGCTCGAGGACATGGTCGGCGGGCTCGGTGCGATGGGACTCGACCCGGAGCGGCTCGACGAGCTCGACCTGCGCGCGTTCGGCATCGACGACGCGCAGGCGGAGCAGCTCCGGGCGCAGCTGCGCGCGATGCTCGCCGGTGGCGAGGGGTTCGGCGAGATGCTGCGCGGCGCGCTCGGAGCGATGGGGCTCACGCCGGGCGGCAGCGGGATCGGCGGCAGTGGAGTCGCCGGCGCACCGGACCCCGGCGCGATGCTCCGACCGGCCGCAGCGACCCTCAACGCGCTCCAGGCCGGCCAGGTCATCGGCACGCTCGCCCGCCAGGTGCACGGCCACCGCGACCTCGGCATCCCGACCGCGCCGCGCGCGACGGCCGGCCTCGTCGCGGCCAATGTCGCGGCGACGTTCGACGGCTACGACCTCGACGCGACGGAGGTCGCGGTCGTGCTCGCCGTCACCGAGGCCGCGCACCGACGCCTGCACCACGCGATCGGCTGGCTCGATGAGCACCTGATCCGCCTCGTCGGTCGCTTCGCCGACGCGATGACCGTCGACGAGTCGCAGCTGCGCGAGCTCGCCGAGCAGATGGAGCAGGAGCTCGACCCCGAGGACCCCGAGGCGTTTCGCCGCGCGATCGAGCGGGCTGCACGCCTGCGGCTCGCACCCAACGACGCGCAGCGTGGGGTGCTCGGACAGCTCCAGGTCGTGCTCGGCATCGTCGGCGCGTGGGCACGGCATGAGGCGCGCACGACGCTCGAGGGCCGGCTGCCGGGGCTCGCACGCATCGAGGAGGTGCTGCGACGCCGCCGTGCAGTGCAGGGCGATGGCGAGGAGCTGCTGTCGGGGCTGCTCGGCCTCGACCTGCGCCCTGAGGACGAGACCGTGCCGGAGCGGTTCGTCGCCACGGTGCTCGACGTGCTCGGCACGCGCGGGCTCGAGCAGGCGCTCGCGCATCCGGAGAACCTGCCGGGCGCCGACGAGCTCGAGGACCCCGGGCGCTGGCTCGCGCGCAGCGTCGACGAGGTCGACGTGCCCGACGACGTGGCGTCGCTGCTCGAGGGACTCGGCGATGCGCCGACCGAGGCGAGCGCCGAGGAGCGTGCCTCCGGACCCTCCGACGGGGACGACGCTGAGGGTCCGTGAGGAACACCTGCGCGGCGAGCGGCAGACGCACGGACGCGCGCGGAACCGCCGGATCGGTCGCCGCGACACCCCTGTGGACGGACTGTGGAACCGGGCCGGTCGGCGACGCGCGCGTGACCTGCGCTTCCGCGAGCTCCCCCATCATCGCGGCCTGACGGGGGTGCGGGGCGCCGTCCGTCACTCCACAGGGCGTCCACATCAGGCGGGTCGGTTGCCCACAGGGCCTGTGGATAACCCGTGCGCGGCGCCGACTGAATCGACGTAGGTTCCCCCACGTCGAGGTCCCCAGAGGGCCCGGGCGGACCCCACGGGGAAGGGGGTCGGACGTCCGGTCCCGCTGGGGATCTTGCGTTGACGGCCCGTACCCTCCCCTCGTCGCAGCAGGACCGAAGGTCGGAGGGGCGGGCGTGGCGGAACGGTTCCTGCCCCCGCCGGCGGCCCCGCATGCCGCCGCCTTCTTCGACCTCGACCGGACACTGATCAGCGGGTCCTCCACCTTCACCTTCGGGATCGCCGCCTGGCGCGCATCCCTCCTCGACAGCCGCCGGATGACGGGCGACGCGGTCCGCGCGCTGTCCTTCCGGCTCTTCGGTGCGAGCGACGAACGCTCGGCGTCGACCCGTGACCGTCTGCTCGACGCGATCCGCGACGTGCCCGAGGAGGACCTCGCCGCGCTCAACGGGGTGATCCTCCCCCGCCTCGTCGAGCAGGTCCGTCCCGAGTCGCGCGAGCTCATCGAGATGCACCGCGACGCCGGCCGCGAGCAGTGGATCGTCTCTGCGTCCGCGCAGGGCATCGTCGAGCCGCTCGCGCATGCGATCGGGATGACCGGTGGCATCGGGACGCGTATCGCCGTGCGTGACGGCGTGTACACCGGCGAGCTCGACGGACCGTTCGTCTACGGCGAGGGCAAGGTCGAGGCGATGCGCCGGGTCGCGAGCGAGCGCCACTACGACCTCGAGCGCTGCTACGCCTACTCCGACTCGATCTCCGACCAGCCGATGCTCGAGCTCGTCGGCCATCCGGTCGCGGTCAACCCGGACCGTGCGCTCGAGGCGCTCGCGCGCAGCCGCGGCTGGCCGATCGTCATCTTCGCGCGACGTGCGAAGCGCATCCTCACCGCATCGACGCTCGCCGGCAGCGTGCTCGGACTCGCCGCCGGCGCGTACGGCTACGGGCTGCAGCGCGGTCGCAGCACGACGAGCGGTCGTCGGTGAGCGGCGCGGCGGCACCACTGCCCTGCACGGGCTCCGAGCATCTCGACGTGCTCGTCGACGAGCTCGACCGGCTCGTCCTGCGGGTGCGTGCGGCGGTCGTCGCCCGCGACGCTGCGACCGTCGCGGAGCGGCGCGCGCTCGAGGACGCGGCGACCGCGGACGCGACGCTGCGCCTCGACGGCGGACTGCGAGCGACGGCCGACGGGTCGGGTGGGGAGCGGCTCGAGCGACCGGGCACCTGGCTCGACGCGCTCGGTGCGACGGTCGGCGACGACGGCGATGGCGACGTCGAGCTCGAGGGGACGCTCGACGACGCGACGCTCGAGCGGCTGGCCGGTCTCGAACGCAGCGGTGTCCTCGCGGGCCTCGCTGCGGACGACCTCGCGCCGGCGTTCGGGCGCACGAGCGCGGATGCGGGCGGGCTCGGGACGGCGATCGCGCTGCTGCACGGACGGCTCACCGCAGGGCTCGTCGCCGACGAGCGTGCCGGTCGGCTCCGACGCGGCCCGCGGGTCGTGCACGATGCGAGCGTCGGTCGGGTGCTGTTCTTCCCGACGGAGCCGGCGCTGCTGCCGGACGCCTGGGACGCGCTGCTCCGCCACGTGACCGGGAGCGGCGCAGGCGCGGCGGCGGCGCGGCTCCCTGCTGCGGTCCGTGCAGGACTCCTCCACCTCGAGCTGCTCCGCCATCAGCCGTTCGATGCGGCCAACGGGCGGCTCGCCCGCGCCGCGTCACGCCTGGCCCTGCTCGCCGACGAGCTGCTGCCGGCCGGGCTCGGAGCGTCCGACGCGGTGCACGCCGAGCACCCGCTCGGCTACCACGAGGAGGTCGGCGCGAGCGTGCGACGCCGCGACGCGACCCGGTGGGTCGAGCGCGCCCTCGAGACGCACGGCATCGCCCTGCGCCGCACGCTCGACGCGCTCACCCCAGACGGCGGAGGCGATGCACTGCCCGACGGGCTCGGTGCGACGTTCACGCTCGGTGACGTCGTCACGGAGGTCGGCGGATCGAGCGCGGCTGCTCGCGAGCGCTGCTCGACGTGGGTCGTCGACGGTCGTGCGGAGCGGATCGTCGGGTCGAGCGGCCTGCGGCTCCGACGACCTACGGATCAGTCGGCGGCGAGCGCCTCGTAGCGGACGACCCCGTCGACCTCGGTGACGCGGCGCCCGTCGAGCCACGCACGCACGACGGCGACGTAGCGCTCCGGCTCCTCCATCATCGGGACGTGCCCGACACCGGGAATGACCGCGTCGACCCAGTCCGGCCGGTGGACGAGCAGCTGGTCGATGACGGGCCGCCCGACGAGCGCGTCCGCA
>JAURQY010000036.1 GCA_030835875.1 Nitriliruptorales bacterium
CTGGGACGTCTATCCGGACGATGCGTACGTGTCGGCGGTCAATGCGGGCGTGCTCGACGTCGAGCGGCACCTCGAGCCCATCGCGGACGCGCTCCGCGCGGTCCGACCCATGCCGGCCGCCTTCGACCCCGCGTACGTGACGCGGCTGACGGGCACGCACACCAAGGGGCCGATCGGCCGACGGGCGATGCTCGAGGCGATCCGCGATGACATCCGCTCGTTCCGGGAGGAGCACGGATGCGACCGGCTCGTCATGATCTGGTGCGGATCGACGGAGATCTTCATCGACCTCGGTGCCGCGCACGCGGATCTCGCGGCCTTCGAGGCGGCGATCGACGCCGACGATCCGGCGATCGCACCGTCGATGCTCTACGCCTACGCGGCGCTGCTCGAGGACATGCCGTTCGCGAACGGAGCACCGAACGTCACGGTCGACGTCCCAGCGTTGCGCGAGCTCGCCAGCGAGCGCGGTGTCCCGATCTGCGGCAAGGACTTCAAGACGGGGCAGACGCTGGTGAAGACCGCGCTCGCCCCGATGTTCAAGGCGCGCATGCTCGGCATGGACGGCTGGTACTCGACCAACATCCTCGGGAACCGCGACGGTGAGGTGCTCGACGACCCGGAGAGCTTCCGGACGAAGGAGCACTCCAAGCTCGGTGTGCTCGACACCATCCTGCAGCCCGAGGTCTACCCCGGGCTCTACGGCGACATCGACCATGTCGTGCGCATCAACTACTACCCGCCCCGCGGTGACAACAAGGAGGGGTGGGACAACATCGACTTCTTCGGGTGGCTCGGCTACCCGATGCAGATGAAGGTGAACTTCCTCTGCCGTGACTCGATCCTCGCTGCGCCGCTCGCGCTCGACCTGGTGCTGCTGCTCGACCTCGCACAGCGCGCGGGGATGGGCGGCATCCAGGAGTGGCTCAGCTTCTACTTCAAGTCGCCGCAGACCCCACCGGGCCTCTACCCGGAGCACGACCTCTTCATCCAGCACACGAAGCTGAAGAACACGCTGCGCTGGATGGCCGGCGAGGATCAGATCACGCACCTCGGCGTCGACTACTACGCCGAGGACTACCTGCCGGAGAGCTGACCCTCCGCTCGGAGCCGCGATCCCCGTCGGCGGGCTCGAGGCAGACCGATGCCGAGCCACAGCTTCACGAGGCTCCACGCGGTCCGTCGCGTGGCGATGGTGAGCCCGACCCCGATCGCGAGCGCGGCGGGGGCGACCAGCGGGGTCCGGTCGCCGGCGAGACGGCGGGCGACGAGCAGCGGGACGCCGACGATGGTCGCCGTCATGCCGGCGAAGTGGACCAGCGCCGCCGCGGGCCCGCGGACGTCATCGAGCTCAGGCACGCCGCTCGCGCTCCCGCTCGCCGATGAACAGGTCGCGTCCGCGGCTGTTGTCGTAGACGGGCACCTTCGCGAGGAGCGCGAAGAAGAACAGGTCGAACAGCACCGTCAGGCCGAGGAGCAGGACGCCGCTGACCGTGTCGATGCGGTAGAGCAGCAGCGCGACCCATCCGTGGGCGAGGCTCGCGATGGCGATGAGCCCGACGGCGACGGGGACCGGGAGCCCGACGCGGACGAGGCGGTGGCTCGTGTGGTCGCGTCCACCCTGGAACGGGCTGATGCCGTGGCGGAGGCGCGCGACGGTCACGAGCGCCGTGTCGAGCACGGGGACGGTGAGGATGAGGATCGGGATCGCGGCGGTGGCGAGCATCCCCCGTCCGAGTGACAGCTGCATCCCGAGCGAGGCGAGCATGATGCCGAGGAAGAGCGACCCGGCGTCACCCATGTAGATGCGCGCGGGCGGGCGGTTGTCGCGGAGGAACCCGGCGGCAGCACCGGCGACGGCGAAGGCGAGCGCGCCGACGAGCACCTGACCGTTGATGAGCGCGATGACGCCGAACCAAAGGCTCGCGATCGTCGCGGTCGATGCTGACAGTCCGTCCATGTTGTCGAGCAGGTTCATCGCGTTCGTGATGCCGACCGTCCAGAGCACCGTCAGCGGGAGGTCGAGGAGCTTCAGCCCTGTGAGCGAGACACGGATACCGATCGCCCACAGCCCGAGCGCCGCGGCGAACTGGAGTCCGAATCGGAGCGCGACCGGGAGGCCACGGAGATCGTCGACGAGCCCCGTCAGCGCCATCGCGAGCGCGATGCCGAGGAGCCCGAGGAGCTGGCTGAGCGTCGTGAGCTCCTCGCCGCGGACGACAGCGGCGAGGAGGATCGCGAGCGTGACCGCGAGCACGATCGCGACACCGCCCAGGTACGGCGTCGGGGTCGCGTGCGACTTGTGCTCGCCCGGGCGGTCGAGCACGCCGAGTCGCAGTGCCGCTCGGATCGCGAGCGGCGTGAGGACCAGTGAGACGACCGTGGCGACCACGAAGGCGGCGACGGACTGGAGCAAGACGGCCGACGTCACCCTTCGACCCCCTGCTCGCATCGCTCGTGCGGCGGCACGCTAGCGCCGGCTGCGGAGGGATCCCCGTCGGACGACCTCGACCAGTCGGGAGTGGAGCGCGTCCTGGCCGAAGCGCTCGAGGGCGTGATCCCGTGCCGCTGCCGCGAGGCTCCCGCGGCGCTCCGGGTCATCGATGAGCTCCATGACGGCCTGTGCGACGGCAGAGGCCTCGCGGGGGACGACGCGGCCGGTCCGACCGTCGAGCACCACCTCGCCGGCGCTCCCGACGTCCGTGGTCACGCAGGTGCGCCCCGCCATGGACGCCTCGATGAGCGTCACGGGCATGCCCTCGTTGTCGGAGGTGACGACCACGACGTCGGCGGCCGCATAGATGGTGCCGACGTCACCCCGCCAGCCGAGGAACCGCACGTCGGCGCGGCGGGGGAGCGCCTCGAGCGTCGTCCGCTGCTCTCCGTCGCCGACGACGAGGAACACCGCATCGGGATGTCGCCCGGCGACCTCCTCGGCCATCGCGATGAACCGGTCGGGACGCTTGACGCCGCTGAGCCTGCCGATGAACCCGACGACCGGTGCGTCGGCGGGGAGCCCGAGCGCGGTGCGGGC
>JAURQY010000037.1 GCA_030835875.1 Nitriliruptorales bacterium
CCGACAACATCGGACTCGTCCCGCGGGCGCTGGGCTGGGACCGTGCCCGCATCGACGCCCGTGTCGCTGCGCTCGCGGAGCTGGTCGGCCTGGACGCGGACCTGCTCGAGCGCTTCCCCGACGAGCTGTCGGGAGGGCAGCAGCAGCGAGTCGGGGTCGCCCGTGCGCTCGCCGCCGATCCGCCCATCCTCCTGATGGACGAGCCGTTCGGCGCGGTCGACCCGGTCGTGCGCTCGCGCCTGCAGGAGGAGCTCCTCACGCTCCAGGCGCAGCTGCGAAAGACGATCGTGCTCGTGACCCACGACCTCGAGGAGGCGCTGACGGTCGCCGACCGGATCGCGCTGCTCGATGTCGGGGGTCGCCTCGCGCAGTACGCGGAGCCTGACGTGCTGCTCCAGTCACCGAGTGGAGCGTTCGTCACCGAGTTCCTCGGGCCCGACCGGAGCCTGCGCCGTCTCGCCCTGCGCCGTGTGGCCTCGCTGTCCCTGCGCCCCGGACCCGTCGTCCACCTCGGTGCGGAACCCGCGGAGGCGCACGCGGTCCTCGCTCGCGAGGGAGGGGAGTGGCTCGGGGTCATCGACGAGGGGCGCTTCCTCGGCTGGTGCTCCGGCGAGCGTGCGACCAGCGTTGGCGGCATCGGACGCGAGGACCTCGCACCCCCTGCAGCCCTGCTCGCGCCCGGCGACACGCTCCGTGCAGCGATGGATCGCATCATGACGGCACGGACCGCTGTCGGGGTCGTCGTGGAGGAGGGCCATTTCCTCGGCGTGGTGACCCTCGAGTCGATCCGCGCCGCGCTCGCCGGCGATCCCGGGTCCTCGGCATGACGGACGCGAACCCGCTGCTGCGCTGGGACTACGTCGTCGACCAGCGAGCAGCCATCGTGCGCGCGGTGCTCGAGCACCTGCAGCTGACCGTGCTCACCGTCGCGATCGGGCTCGCCGTCGCCTCGGTCCTCGCCGCCCTCGCGCTGCGGACGATCCGCCTGCGTCCCGTCGTGTCGGCGACCACCGCCGCGCTCTACACGATCCCTTCGGTCGCGCTGTTCGCGCTGCTCGTCCCGGCGACAGGCCTCTCCCGTGCCACCGCACTCATCCCGCTCGTCGCGTACACGCTCGTCGTACTCGTCAGCGCGATCCTCGACGGGTTCGACCAGGTCCCGCTCGACGTCGAGGAGGCCGCGGAGGCCATCGGGCTCTCGGTCCGGCGCCGCGTCATCGGCGTGCGCATCCCGCTCGCCCTCCCGGTCATCATCAACGGGCTCCGGGTCGCGAGCGTGACCACCGTCGGGCTCGTCACCCTGGCGGCGATCGTCGGGCAGGGAGGGCTCGGTCGGCTCATCCTCGACGGGCTGCGTCGGGCGTTCTGGACCCCGCTGACCGTCGGTGCGCTGCTCTCGATCGTCCTCGCGCTGCTCCTCGACGCCGCGTTCGTACTGCTCGAGCGGCGGCTCGCGCCCTGGAGCGTCCGAGAGCGCACCGTCGCGGTCGGCCGCAGGACGGTCGACTGATGGGTCGGGGTGCCGCATCCGTGCTGGCGCAGGCAGCGCTGCCGCGCGACATCACCCTGTGGGAGTGGTGGGGCGATGCAGGATCATGGACCGGTCCGACCGGCATCCTGCCGTCCCTCCTCGACACGCTCACGCTCAGCGGGACGGTCATGGCTATCGCCGTGCTCCTCAGCGTCCCGTCGGCCGCGGTGCTCGCGCACCTCGGACGGGCGCGGCTCCTCAGCGCATGGCTCGTCAACGTCGGTCGGGCGGTCCCGACGTTCGCGCTCGCCGCGCTGCTCGTGCCGCTGTCGCTGCGCGCCGGCTACGGCTTCGAGCCGTGGCCGATCCTCATCGCCCTGACGCTCATGGCCATGCCGCCGATCTACCTCGGGACGTACACGGCGGTCAGCGGCGTCGACCGTGCGACCGTGGACGCGGCGCGTGCCGTGGGGCTCACCCCGCGCGAGGTGCTGCTCGGCGTGGAGCTGCCGCTCGCGCTCAACGTCATCCTGACCGGCGTCCGCGTAGCGGCCGTCCAGGTCGTGGCGACCGAACCGATCCGTGCCTTCCTCGGCGGCGACGGGCTCGGTCGCTACGTGCGTGACGGACTCGGTCAGCGCAACACGACGCTCATCGTCGGCGGTGCGATGCTCGTCGCTGCGCTCGCAGGGAGCGTCGCGGTCCTGCTCACGGGCCTGCAGCGTCTCATCGAGCCCGCCGGAGTGCGGCGCCTCCGCGCGACGGCCGACTCGGCCACGGTCGTGCGGGGCCACGGGTCGCGGGGGAGGGGTGCTCGCATCCTCCGGCGGACGGCCTAGGGTCGGGGACCCTCACGACGACCGAGACGACCGCACGACGACACGAGGATGATGTGATGACGCGCACAGCATTGGTTCAGGACCACGGCCAGGACGATCGCGAGACCCGTCGGCCACCGCGACGACTGCGGCGTGCCGCAGCAGCGCTCGCCGCAGGAGCGCTCGTACTCACCGCCTGTGGGGGAGAGGAGGCGAGCAGCGACGGGCCGACCATCGTGACGCGCGGCCAGGACTTCTCCGAGGCGCGCACGATCGCGCAGGTCTACGCCCAGCGCCTCGAGGCCCTTGGGTACCCCGTGGAGCTGCTGCCGGCGGCGGGCTTCCGCACGGAGGCCATCGCCGCCCTCGAGTCGGGTGAGGTCGACCTGATCGTCGACTACATCGGCGGCTCGCAGGCCGCGCTCGCCCCTGACGCGGCGCCGACCGCCGACGCGGACGAGATCATGGCCACCATTCGCCCGGCCTACGCCGCTCTCGGCGCGCGGGCGCTCGACTACTCGCCCGCCATCGACGGTGACGCGCTCATCGTGCGGGGTGACAGCCCTGCCATGACGATCAGTGACCTCGCGGGACTCGACGTCGTGTTCGGCGCGTCCGCGCAGTGTTTCGAGCGACCCCAGTGCTACCTCGGGCTCACCGACCCCGACGTCTACGGGCTCTCCTTCGCCGACACCGTCACCATCGAGTTCGGACCGCTGCTCGGCGAGGCGCTGAAGGCCGGCGAGGTCGACGCCGTCGTCTGGAACGACACCGCGCCGCAGATCGGCGTCGAGGGATTCCGCGTCCTCGAGGACGACCTCGGTCTCTTCCCGGCCCAGAACATCGCGCCGATCGTGAGCGAGGCGCTCATCGAGGCCTACGGCCAGGACCTGGTCGACGTCCTCGACGCGCTCAGCGCCGCCATCATGACGGAGGACCTGATCGCGTGGAACGTCGAGACCGACCTCGAGTTCCGTGAGCCCGCCGACGTCGCCCGCGAGTGGCTCGAGGCCGAGGGACTCCTCGGCTGACATGGCGGCGATCGAGGCACTGTCCGACGTCGTCACCGGCGCCCGGTGCTGGGGGATCGAGCTCGATCCCCGGTACCGGGTGCTGGCGGTGACGGTCGAACCCGATCCGCTGCGAGCGCCGGGCCGTGCGGGGGAGTACCAGCTCCTCTGCTTCCCCGTGTCCGTGCTGCTCGTCGCCGTCACCCGGCCCTTGATCGAGGGCGGGACGTCGCGGACGGCCCTCGTCACGTTCGACCTCGAGCAGCTCACCGCCGTCTCGGAACGGTTCGCCGGCGCCACGATCGACGAGGCCCCCTTCGGCAGGCTCGAGCCGCGCCCCGGGACCTGGGGGCCGCGCTACAGCCTCGAAGGTCGGACGAGCGCGGCCGACGGCACGCGCCGGACGCTGCAGCTCGACCTCGCCACCGAGGACGGTTCGCGCCTCCGCCTGTTCGCGCGCTTCGACGACGTCGAGCTTCGGGACGCCTCGCGGTCACGTGTGCTCGGCACGGGGGAGGACGGCGGCGCAGCGATGCCCGATGGCGACAGGACGCCACTGGACGGGCCCCAGGATCCGCTCCTGTTTTAGTTTACAGAATGTATCTTATCGGGGAACCGGACGTGGCGTCGATGTGGGCGTGGCAGACTCCCGCATGACTCCCGCCCTCCCTGATGATGCCGACAACACCAGTGGCCGCGCTGGCGGGACCGGCGACGAAGCGGCCGGCGACGATCGCCTCGTGCTGCGCGCGGTCATCGTCGGCCTGGCCGTCGCAGCCTTCGGTGTCGCGTTCGGCGTGGCAGCCGTCAGCGCCGGGATGCCAGCGTGGTTGGCCGTCGTCTCGAGCGTGGTCGTCTTCGCTGGCGCGTCGCAGTTCGCCTTCGTCGCTGTCACCGCCACGTCGGACCCTCTCACCGGAGCGATCAGCGGGATCCTGCTGAACCTCCGCATCATCGCGTTCAGTCTCGCCCTCGCACCTCGACTCGCCCCGACGTCACTCCCGGGTCGGCTCCTCGACGGTTACCTGATCACCGACGAGTCGGCGGCGCTCGGCTTCGACGGGGACCACGCCGGGACGCGCCGGCGACTGCGTGTCGCTGGGACGAGCGTCGCGCTCTTCTGGATCGGGTCGACCGCCGTCGGTGCATACGGCGGGGATCTCCTCGGCGATGTCCGCATCTATGGGCTCGACGTCGCCTTCCCAGCGGCGTTCCTCGCGCTGCTCGCGCCTGCACTCCGACGTCGCGGTGGACTGCGCATCGCGCTCCTCGCCGGCGTCATCGCTCTCATCATGATCCAGGTGCTGCCGACCGGCCCTGCGGTGCTGCTCGCGGGCCTCGCGGTCCTCCCCGGCCTGCGCGCGGCGTCCGACGGGACGGATGGGTCGGACGCGGAGGACGAGGCGTGAGCGGCCGGGACGTGATCCTCGGGATCCTGCTGCTCGGAGCAGCGACACAGGCCTTCAAGCTGGTCGGGCCACTCGCCGCCGGACGCATCCACCTCTCGCCGCGCGCGGCGCGCGCTTTCGAACTGCTCCCCACCGCCCTCATCGCCGGACTCGTCGCGACGCAGACCTTCGACGGCGGCTCGATCGATGCCAAGGTGCTCGGGGTGCTCGCCGCAGCGATCGCGGTCGCGCTCCGGGCCCCGTTCGGCCTCGTCGTGCTCGTGGGATCCGTCAGCGCCGCGCTCCTCAGAGCGATCGGACTCCCTTGACGTGCCTCCGCCGAGGCTGCGCTCAGTTCGCCGCAGAGGCCCGGGAGGCGAGTCGATCGGCGTACTCGTTCCACCGGTGTCCGACGTGGGCACGGATCCACCGCACCTCGAGCTCGGGTCGCTCACGCAGGCGCTCGACGAGGGGTCGCACGAGGTCCAGGTTCTCCACCGGCCCCCGGGCGCGACGCCACCCGCGCGCCTCCCATCCCGGTGCCCACTCGTTGACCGTCCGGACCGCGAGTTGGGAGTCGCTGTAGAGGACCGTTGGCGTGCCCTCGGGCACGAGCTCGATGCCATGCAGGAGCGCCAACAGCTCCATGCGGTTGTTGGTGGTGTCCGGATCGGCACCGCTCGACTCGGCGACGACCGCTCCCCCGGCGACCAGGACCGCGGCCCAGCCTCCTGGACCCGGATTCGGCGTCGCAGAACCGTCGGTGAAGACGCCGTCCTCCGGATCGCCGTCCGGAGGGAGGGACGGGCTCACGGGAGCCGGAGCTCGGGACGCAGGAGGCGACTGCCGAAGACGCCCTGCGTGTAGCGGCCCGGCGCCCCGCGGTCGATCAGGAACTCGACCGGATCCGCCTCGAGATCGAAGCCGACCACCATCCCGCAGGCGATGCACCGGTACTTCCCGAACCCGCGGGCCGCGTCGACGAGGTGCTGTTCGCCATCGCAGCGTGTGCACGAGCGCACCGGCGGGACCTCGCCAGCGGTGGCCCGACCGACACTGCTGGTCGGTGGCGTCGGCGTCGTCGTGTCCATGTGGCGCAGGGTAGCCAGCACCGCCTCTCCCCTCGCGCGACGTTCATCGCGGCGACGGTCGTGACACCGGCGACGATAGTGCGTTAAACGCGCGCGACGTGCGTTCAACGCACACTTGCCGGGGTGGGCACTTCCTGCGTCAGGGGACGCGCCCGGAGTGTCCGGCGCAACGAGCGCAATCTGCCGGTCGACCGCGCCGTCCACCTCGCGGAACTCTGACGCGATGCTGCGGCGAAGGCCTGCGGCCTCACGGAGCGCTCCCGCGTCCGGCGGCCGCGGCGGGGCAACGTGTGCCCTGCGACACGATGGCATCACCCGGCGCGCCATCCCTCCGGCGGTTCGCGCCTCATCATCCCGGAAACGCGATTTCCGCCCCCAAGTGCGGCATTTTGCGTGACACCACGACAGGCAACGGCAACGCCGACCAGGAGCGAGACATCGCGCGGCGCGAGGGACGACGGACGTCGTGCTGTCCCCGTCCGCATGCGTCCGGTGCTCCTCGCGCAAGGCGGCGCGACGCGACGTCGCAGCCGATCCCGCACGCGATGCGCACGATGTCCCGTCGATGCCGCGGTCGCGATGGTCCCGGTGAGACTCGACATGCTGCAGCACTCCGCGGACGGCGAATGACCGACCGCTCCCCGGTCCGGTTGAAGTGCCGGCGTTCGAACGCGCTTTAGTGTTCGCACGTGCGAACCACCTGGATCGCACGAACCGACATGGGAGGCAGAGCCACGATGGCAGCCGCCAAGAAGACGGCCAAGAAGGCCGCGAA
>JAURQY010000038.1 GCA_030835875.1 Nitriliruptorales bacterium
ATGCCGTCCGCACCGCGCACGAGGTCGGGACGTACGGCGAGCACGGCCGCGACGACACCCGCGGTCACGAGCCCCTCACCGATGCCGATGAGGGTGTGCACGCCGACCATCGCGGTGAACACGGTGTCGAACGGCACGGCGGCGGATGCGCCGAACAGCCACTGCAGGCTGAACGCCATCGCCGAGAGCACAACGGACGCGACGGCCGCGACGAAGGCGGCGAGCGTCACGCCGGTCGCGGTCGCGGGGAGGAAGCGACGCAGGCCGCGGAACACGGCCCAGCCGCCGAGTGCGGTCACGACCGCCATGTTGAACACGTTGTAACCGAGGGCGGTCAACCCACCGTCGGCGAACCCGATCGCTTGCACGATGACGACGACGGCGACGACGAGCAGCCCGAGCGACGGACCGAGCAGGACAGCGGCGAGCGCGCCGCCCATCAGATGCCCGGTGGTCCCGGCGGCCACGGGGAAGTTCACCATCTGCGCGGCGAACACGAACGCGGCGGTCACGCCGGCGAGCGGGATGCGGTCGTCGTCGAGCTCCGGGCGCGAGGCACGGATCGACGCGGCCATCGCGCCGGCGCTGAGCACCCCGGTCACGATCGCGGTCGGTGCGGTGAGGAACCCGTCGGGGGCGTGCATGGGAGTCCCGGTCGTCAGGCCGGCTCGGGCCGGCGTTCGGGGAAGTACTGGGAGGTTCTGCCCAGCCTACGCTTATTGCGACTGAGTCGCAATAAGGCCCCCGGGCGTCGAGGAGCTCCGGCACAGCGTCCGCGGCCGGTCGGCCGGGCAGCGGGCTGTCTGAACAGCCCGGCATCACGTACCCTTCCCCTGTCGCCGTCCACCGGACGGCACGGAACACGCCCCGCGGCACCCACCGACTCCCGACGGCCCTCCGTGGCCACGGTGCTCCGCGGTCCCCTCCCCCAGCATCCGCTGGCACGGTCGCGTGTTCACCTCCCGCGACCCGAGCCCGCCGACGTGCGGGCAGGAGCCTCGTATGTCCACCACCCGTCATCACTCACGCCCGCGTGCCCGCAACCGTCGACCGGCCGTCCCGTCCGGAGCACCGAACACCGCTCCGGTCGCCGCGCCGACCGCGGCCGAGACGGCCGCGAGAGCGGCGACCGCCGCCGCGAGCGGCTTCAACGAGCTCGGCGTGCCACGCGACCTCGTCGACGCGCTCGTCGCGATGGACCGACCGAACCCGTTCCCGGTCCAGACCCTCACCCTCGCCGACTCGCTCGCCGGCCACGACCTGTGCGTCAAGGCGCCGACCGGGTCCGGGAAGACGCTCGCCTTCGCGATCCCGGTCGCGCTGCGCACGCGACGCGCCAAGGACGGACGGCCACGCGCGCTCATCCTGCTCCCGACCCGCGAGCTCGCCGGCCAGGTCGCCGACACCCTCGGCCCTCTCGCCCGCACGAAGGGCCTGCGCGTCGCGACCGTCTACGGCGGGACGAACATCACCCGCGATCTCACCCGCCTGCGCCAGGGCGTCGACGTTCTCGTCGCCACACCGGGCCGGCTCGCCGACCTCGTCGAGCGACGGGCCGCGGACCTCAGCGCCGTCGACGTCGTCGTGCTCGACGAGGCGGACCGCATGGCCGACATGGGGTTCCTCCCTGAGGTCGTGCGCCTGCTCGACCGCACGTCCGACGCGCGGCAGACGCTGCTGTTCTCCGCGACGCTCGATGGAGACGTCGACACGCTGATCCGTCGCTACCAGCACGACCCGGTGCGACACACGCTCGCCGAGGAGCCGTCCGCCGCGGGCGACGTCCGACACCTGTTCTGGAGCGCGGACCGCGCCGCACGCCGCCGGCTGACCGGCGACGTGGTGCGGACGGTCGACTCGGCGATCGTCTTCACCCGGACGAAGCACGGAGCCGACCGGCTCGTGAAGCAGCTGCGGCAGGACGGCATCAACGCGGCCGCGATCCACGGCGACCGCTCGCAGAGCCAGCGCGAGCGTGCGCTCGAGAGCTTCCGCTCGGGCGAGGTCACCACGCTCGTCGCGACGGACGTCGCCGCGCGCGGCATCCACGTCGACGACGTCGCGCTCGTCGTCCACTACGACCTCGCAGGATCCGACAAGGACTACCAGCACCGCTCCGGCCGCACCGGCCGCGCGGGCGCGTCGGGTGTCGTCGTCACGTTCGTCGACCCGTCGCAGCACGCGGACACGGCCGCGATCCAGCGGGCGCTCGCGCTGCCGGAGGGCCTGCACGCGATCGACGTCCGCCAGCTCACCGCCGACCGCGAGCCGGAGCTCGCCGAGCGCTTCGCCGCGCCGCGCACCGGCGGTGGCGGGCGCCCCGGCGGCAAGGGCAAGGGCCAGGGCCCGCGCCCGGGTGGCGCGCGCCGTCGCGCTCGCCGGCCTGCGGCCCGCAGCACGCAGGGTCGCTCCCGGTAGGGCACCCTGCCGGGGGCCGGGAGGCGCGCGCCGTCCGGAGGACCCGGAGGTCGCACGATGCCCCGACAGCTGCTCGTCATCGGCGGCGACGCGGCCGGCATGTCGGCCGCGAGCCAGGCTCGTCGGCTCCTCGGACCCGACGCGCTCGCGATCACCCTCGTCGAGCGTGGCGACACGACCTCCTATGCGGCGTGCGGCATCCCCTACTGGGTCGCCGGCCTCGTCGATAAGCGCTCGCGGCTCATCGCCCGCCGCGCCGAGGTGTTCCGCGAGAAGCAGCACATCGATGTCCGCCTCCACCACGAGGCGACGGCGATCGACACGGCCGCGCGCACGGTGACGGTGCGCGACCTCGACGCGGATGCGGAGGTCACCTTCCCCTACGACGACCTCCTCATCGCGACCGGTGCGCAGCAGGTGCCGCCACCCGTCGAGGGCCTCGACACGCCGGGCGTTTCCGGCGTGCAGACGCTCGGTGACGGCCAGCGCATCCTCGACGCGATGGCATCCCGATCGCCGCGCCGGGCGGTCGTCGTCGGCGGCGGCTACATCGGGCTCGAGATGGCCGAGGCGATGCAGCTGCGCGGGCTCGATGTCACGCTGATCGATCTCGCACCGCAGCCGATGACGACGCTCGAGCCGGAGCTCGGCACGCAGATCGCGGACGCGATGCGCACGATGGGGATCGACCTGCGGCTCGGCACGCCGCTGACCGGTGTCGAGGCCGGCGCGGACGGCTGGGTCCGCGCGGTCACCACCCCGGACGGCACCATCGACGCCGACCTCGTCGTGCTCGGCACGGGCGTGCGCCCGCGCAGCGCGCTCGCCGAGGCCGCCGGCATCCCCGTCGGCCCGAGCGGCGGCATCATCACCGACGACCGCCAGGCGACCCCCGTCGACGGCGTGTGGGCCGCAGGTGACTGCGCGGAGACCGTGCACCGCGTGTCGGGTCGCCCGGTGTCGTTCGCGCTCGGCACGGTCGCGAACAAGCAGGGCCGCATCGCGGGACTCAATCTCGGTGGCGCCGAGGGGCGCTTCCCCGGCGTGCTCGGCACCGCGGTGACGAAGGTGCATGACCTCGAGATCGCCCGCACCGGACTGAGCGTGCGTGAGGCCGAGGCGGCGGGACTGCGCCCCGTCGTCTCCCGCATCACCGCTGGGACGCGCGCCCACTACTACCCCGAGAGCAGCGAGATGACCGTGCTGCTCATCGTCGAGGAGGACACGAGCCGGCTGCTCGGTGGACAGATCGTCGGCGGCCCGGGCGCGGGCAAGCGCATCGATGTGCTCGCAGCGGCGCTGTGGAACGGGATGCTCGTCGAGGACCTCGTCCAGATGGATCTCGCCTACGCGCCGCCCTTCTCCCCCGTGTGGGACCCGGTCCTGACCGCCGCACGGCGCGCCGCCGGCAGCCCGGGTTGAGCGCCGCATGAGCGACGAGCGTCCGCGTCCGCACCAGCCGCAGTACGCCGCCGAGGGCGCGACCTGGCCGGAGCTCATCGGGCTGTTCGCGAGGCTCGGTGTCGTCGCGTTCGGCGGACCCGTGGCGCACATCGCGATGATGGACCGCGAGGTGGTCGAGCGCCGGCGCTGGGTCGACCGGCAGCACTTCCTCGACCTGATGGCCGCGACGAACCTGCTTCCCGGACCGAACTCGACCCAGATGACGATGCACGTCGGCTACGTGCAGAAGGGCGACCGCGGCCTGCTCGCCGCCGGCACGGCCTTCATCCTGCCGGCCGCGCTCGTCACGCTCGCGCTGTCGTGGGCGTGGGTGCGCTTCCGCGACCTCCCCGTCGTCGACGCGGCGTTCGCCGGCATCCAGCCGGTCGTGCTCGCGATCATCGCGATGGCGATCGTCACGCTCGCACCGAGAGCGGCCGACGACCTGCGCACCCGGCTCATCCTCGTCGGCGCGCTCGCAGCCTCGTTCCTCGGGGTCGACGAGCTGGTCGTCATCGCGGCTGGCGCGCTGCTCGGCTGGCTGTCGTACCGCTCGTGGCGGCGGCTGCGCGATGGGCTGCGCGACCTGCGACGCATCGCACCCCCGGCGACGGGGCTGCTGCCGCTGCTCGTGGTCGGGCTCGCCCCGTGGACGCTCGCGGCGTCCGCAGGCGCAGCGTCGGACGACCCGGGGCGCATCTGGCAGCTGTGGTGGTGGTTCCTGCGCTTCGGGGTGACGCTCTTCGGCAGCGGCTACCTGCTCGTCGCCTACCTCCAGACGTCGCTCGTCGACCGGCTCGGGCTGCTCACGACCGCAGAGCTCCTCGAGGCGATCGTCATCGGCGAGATGACGCCAGGGCCGCTCTTCACCGTGTCGACCGCCGTCGGCTACTTCCTCGGCGGCTTCGGGGGCGCCGCCGTGGCGACGGTCGCGATCTTCCTGCCGTCGTTCCCGCTCGCGATGCTGCTCGGTCGCATCATGCCGCGGCTGTCCCGCTCGACGACCGCGCGCCACGTGCTGAGGGGCCTCGGTGCGGCCGTCGTCGGCGTGATGGCCGCCGTCGCATGGACCATCGGGACGCGCGTCATCACCGATGTCCCGAGCGCGCTGACCGCCGTCGGTGCGCTCGCGGTGCTGCGGTTCACACGGCTCGGCCCGATCGCGCTCGTCCCCGTCGGCGCCATGGTCGGGTGGCTCCTGACGCTGGGTCCCTGACGACGACGGCCACCGCCGCGCTGTGCATCGACCCGGCACGCAGCGCACGCGAACGGGCCAGCATGACGACCGCGAGCAGCACGCCGAGCGCAGCGGTGAACGCGACCGCCCGCGGCCCGGCGACGTCGACGACCACGCCGCCGACCGCGCCACCGATGGCGCTCCCGAGGTAGATCGCCGCCTGGGTCCACGACTGCGCCTCCGCGTGCGCACGCGGCGGGGAGACGTCGTCGACGAGCTGGAACCCGCACACGTTCATCGGCCCGACGACCGAGCCCGCGATGAGGACCACCCCGGCGAGGAGCAGCAGGTCACCGGACGCACCGGCGAGCAGGAACTGCACACCGACGAGCAGCGTCGTGATGCGGAGCATGCGGACGCGCAGCGTCCCCTGCCACACGCGCGCGCCGTAGAGGAAGCCGCTCAGCAGGCTCGCCCCGGCGATGAGCGAGATCAGCGTCCCCGCGTAACCAGAACGACCGGCCGACTCGGAGATCGACGCGGCGAAGATGTCGAAGAGGCCGAAGCTCGAGGCGATGCCCATGTAGACGATGATCATCGCGCGCAGCCCGCGTGAGCCGAGCGCACTGACATCACCACCCGACCAGCGGGACGCGCCGGCGAGGACCTCCCGCGCGCTCGTCGCCGCGACCCGCGGGCCGGTGGCGTAGGCGAGCGCACCGAGGAGCACCCCGGAGCCCGCGACGGGGACCGCGAAGCGTGCGCCGACCGCGCCGGCGATCGCGACGGTCAGGAGCGGACCGAGCAGGAAGCCGATCTCGATGTTCGAGGCCGTGAGGATGAACGCGCGCTCCCGCTCCCGCCCCGTGTACAACGTGCCGAACGCCGCCCGGGCGCACGCGGTCATCGGCGGGGAGGACAGCCCCGTCCCGAGCGCGGTGAGCACAAGCGCCACCGTGCCCCACCCGCGCTGCACGCCGAGCGCGAGCGTCACGGTTCCGATGAAGTAGACGACGGCGGTCGGCATCAGCACGCGCCGATGGCCGAGGACGTCAGCGAGCCGCCCATGGACCGGCGAGCTGATCGCGACACCGAGCTGATGCGCTCCGGTCATGAGTCCGACCGCCGCGTAGGGATAGCCACCCTCACGGAGGGCGAGGATCAGCGCGAGCAGGATCATCCCGGGGGTGAAGCGCCCGAGCCCATGGCCGACGGTGATGCTCACCGCGCCAGGACGGCGGAGCAGCTCGAGGTAGGGCCGCACGGGCAGGACTCCGACGGTCCGGGGGGAAAATCCGAACGGGGTGGGGCCGACCGGGGAAGAGACGCGGACTCGCCCTGTCAGAGTAATCCCGGGGGCTACCTTGACCGTGGACAGCAGGACGGAGCAGCGATGGGCGGGACCGAGGCCACCACGGAGCGGTCCGCGGTCGACCGCATCGTCCGCCAGCTGCTGCTGATCGGCGATGCGTCACCGCGGGCCCTGTTCGACCTCAAAGGCTCGATGCTCATCGCAGGGGTCCGCTGCACGATCACCTACATCGTGATCCCGTTCGGCGCACCGGTCATCGCGTGGCTCGGCGTGCTCGCGACGCCACTCTCGCTCGCACTGTCCGTCGTCGCCATCGGGATGGCGGTCTCGAGCCTCCGGCGCGTGTGGATGGCGGACTACGCGCATCGCTACGCCTACTCGCTCTTCATCCTCGTCGCCGTCGTCCTGCTCGTCATCGTGGTCGTCGGGGACGTCCGCACGCTGACCGCATGAGCACCGAGGCCGCCGCGAGGGTCGAGCGACTGCGCCGCGACATCGCCGACCTCGAGCGTCATCTCGTGGACATGCCGCCGCACCATGCCGGTGGGACCCGGCGCGCCGCGGAGGAGCGGCTCGAGGACCTGCGACGGGCACTTCGTGACGCGGGGAGGACGGTGTGATGCGGGTGCTCGTGACCGGAGGGGCCGGGTTCATCGGCTCGGCGACCGCCGCTGCCCTGCGTGACGCCTGCTACGAGGTCACGGTCGTCGACGACCTGAGCCGCGGGCGTGAGGACATGCTGCCCGACGACGTGCGATTCATCCGTGCCGACGTCACGGACGCGGCTGCGATGGACCCGATCGTCGCGGAGGGCGCGTTCGACGCCTGCC
>JAURQY010000039.1 GCA_030835875.1 Nitriliruptorales bacterium
GCACTCAGAGAGGAGTGCAGCGCCGGATCCACACCGAGTGGCGCGCTCCGTCGCACGAGTTGCGACGACCTCGCACGTCGGCCCATCGGTGGATGGCCGTCCACGCGGTGCTCGCATCGACCCTGAACGGCATCGGTCACGCCGACCTGGTGCGCAGACCGGCGATGGGCGCTCCGCTCCTGCGGTGAGGTCGAGGCGCCGAGTCTGCCGCGCCGTCCACACGCTCGCAGAACCCTCGTCCACAGATTGACCCCCTTGTCCACAGAGCCTGTGGACGGCCGTCATCGGAGAGCCGGCACTCGGTCGCGTTCATCCCGTCCACCGCTTCCCCGGGGGAGGCCCGTCGATGCGCTCCAATGGCAATGGCCCAGCGACCGCTCAGCGGGGATCTCGTCGCCTCCGTGACCCCAGGTCCTCGTCGCTGCGCCGAAAGCTCGTCGGGAGGACCTCAGCTTGGCCGCGCCCTGTGAGCTGATCGACGGCTCTCTGCCCGACCTCCGGCTTCCGCTCAACCCGCGACCACCCACCCGCGGGCGACGCAGCGGAGCACCGATGGCCGCACCCTGAACCTCACGAAGGGAACTACAGGCAAGAGGTTCAGGGTCCTGCGAGCGCCGCAACGGTCGGACCCAGAACGACGAGGAGGGCGCCGGATCCCCGGCGCCCTCCTCGATCCTTCGCGTCCGACCGTTCAGTCGTCGGCGAGCTCGATCACGATCCGACGAGCGGGCTCGCGGCCGTGGCTCGTGCTGGTGACGCCCTGGGTCTCGGAGACCCGCTGGTGCACGAGGCGGCGCTCGATCGCGTCCATCGGCTCGAGCCGCTGCGGCTCGCCAGTCTCCAGGACATCAGCGACCGCCTCGTCCGCCCGTTCGAGCAGCTTCTCGAGGCGTCGCGCGCGGTACCCGTCGACGTCGACCAGGACCCGGGAGCGTCGCTCGAAACGACGCTGCATCGCCGTCCGGACGAGCTCCTGGACCGCGTCCAGGGTCTGTCCGCGTCGCCCGATGAGGACGCCCTCCTCGAGGCCGACGACCTCGACCTCGGCGTGCGCGTCCTGGATGCTGATGCGCAGATCGCCGGGGAGGTCCATCGCGTCGAGGAGCCCCTCGAGCAGGTCCGCCGCGGCCTCCGCCTCCTCGTCGAGCTCCGCAGGGTCGATCGCCGGGGCGTCCGACGATGCACGCGGTGCCCGGTCGCGAGGTGCTGTGTCCCCCTCGGTGTCCCGAGCACCCTCGCCACCGCGGCTGGCGGCCGCCGGCTCGGGCTCCGGCTCCGGCTCCACGTCCGCGGCGACATCCTCCTCGGTCGTCGGGGCGGCTTCCGCGTCGCCCTCCTCGAGCTCGAGCTCGAGCGGGAGGCAATCGACGCCGACCTGGCTGCCATCGAGCGAGACCGTCACCTCCAGACGCTCGACATCGACATCGAGTGCATCCCCGAGCGCGCGGGTGAGCGCCTCACGGAACACATCCTGCTTCGGCGCTCGCTGGCGCCCTCCTCGTCGTGCTGCCACGTGGGTTCCTCTCGTGTCGGTGGATCGGTGGTCAGCGGCCGCCGCGACGGGGGAGTCGCGGACGACCGGACCGGTCGCCGCTGCCGTTAGAAGAATTCTCTACTTCGGAGGTGGTGTCCGAGGGGCCTGAACTTCCCGGGCCCTTCCCGGTCGCCTTGCCCTTGCCGTCTCCCTTGTCTGTGCCCTTGCCTGTGCCCTTGCCTGTTCCCTGGGCGCCCTTCCCGTCGGCGGGCTTCCCCGACGTCGCGCCGCGCGCCGGACCCGACGGCGCCGCACCGGGGCCGCCGGACTGCGCTGCACGATTCGCGTCGGCCTCATCGAGCTTCGTGCCCTCGCGGAGGATGATGGCCTGCTGGACGATCTGCCACAGGTTGGTGGTCACCCAGTAGAGGAGGATGCCGAGTGGGAAGTTGAAGGAGACGGCTGCGAGGAAGACCGGCATGACGTAGAGCAGCACCTTCTGCTGCTGCGCCATCGGGTTGTCGGCCATCATGGCCTTGTTGCGGGCCATCATCTGCTTCTGCGAGAAGAACATCGTCCCCGACATCAGGACGATGAGGAGCCAGCCCGGCCATCCCGCGGCACTCACCATCTTCTCGAGACCGCCGGCGCTCGCCTCGGTGAAGAAGTAGAACGGCGCGCCCGTCAGGTCCGGGTTGCCGTTGAGCGTCCAGAACAGGGCGAGGAAGACCGGCGCCTGCGCGAGCAGCGGGAGGCAGCTCGCCGCAGGGTTCGCGCCCTCCTGCTGGTAGAGCGCCATCATCTCCTGCTGCTGCTTCTGCTTGCGCGCCCGGTACTTCTCCGGGTCCTTGCGCATCATCTCGCGGTCGGTCCGGTACTTCTCCTGGATCGCCTTGATCTGCGGCTGGAGCTTCTGCATCGCCTTCATCGACCGGGTCTGCTTGATCGCGAGCGGCAGGAGCAGGATGCGGACGAGCAGCGTCAGCCCGATGATCGCCCAGCCCCACGAGTGCACGCCGACGACCGGCTCGACGAGGTCGTGGATGAACAGCAGGACCGCACCGAACGCGTCGAGGACGGGCGCGAAGAACTCACTCATGACGGGCTCCTGACGGCATGCTGGGCCGGGCGGCGCTGCTCACGCCGTCGCTGTTCCGGACGGGCGGGACGGGGTCGTTGCCGCCGGCGCTCCAGGGGTGGCACCGCAGCAGGCGGCCCCCCGCGAGCGCGCTCCCACGCAGTGGGCCGTGGACGCGCAGCGCCTCGACGGCGTACGTGGAGCAGGACGGGTAGTAGCGGCAGCGGGGCTGGCGGAACACCGCCGTCGCACGCCACAGATGGACGGGTGCGAGCAGGACCGCGATCGCTGCACGCCGCGCCGCAGCCGCCGTGCGGCCGATCATGCGTCGACCGCACCGAGTCGAAGGGCGAGGCGCTCGAGTTCCGCACCGACCGCCCCGAGGTCGCTCGCGGCGCAGGCGGCGCGGGCGACGAGCACGACGTCGAGTCCATCCTGCCAGGCGAGCGAGCGGGCCGCCTCGCGGAGGAGCCGCTTCGCGCGGTTCCGTCGCACGGCCCCGCCGACACGCCGGGAGGCTACGACGGTGCAACGGGCGCGCGTCGGGGACCCCTCACGGCGAAGCACGTGCACCGCGAGGAGATCGCCGGACCGGCTGCGACCTCGACGGAGGACCGCCGTGATGTCCGCGGACCGGGACAGCCGGTCGGGGCGGCCACCATCCGCCGGCATGGTCGCCATCAGGGCGACGAGTGTCACGCGGTGAGCTTGGCGCGACCCCGGCTCCGGCGAGCCTTGATGATGGCGCGACCGGCGCGCGTGCGCATGCGGGAACGGAAGCCGTGCTTGCGCGAGCGGCGGCGGTTGTTCGGCTGATAGGTGCGCTTCATCGCGAGCGACTTCCTCTCGGGTCACGCGGCCGGTCGTCGACCGTTCGGCGCGTGACGGGCACGGCGGCGGAGCATCGGGGACGGTGCGGTGCGCAGCGGCCGGGCGATGCCGGGTGTGCGGCGGTGCCCCGGGGTGCCGTGCGATGCGGGCACGGTACCCCGACGTGCACCGTGCCGGCAAGGCCGGGACCGTCCGGTGCGGAACGATCCGGTTGCGGGGCCTGACGACACGGTGTTAGGTTCGCGCGTCCGCCGTCCGGGCGGGTCGATCGTGTGCGGAGCACTCCTTCCCCACCGCACCGTCGTCACCCGGGTACGGCTCCGCACCGTCCGGACCGGGCTCCGCCCATGGCCGCGACCGTCGCGGGGACGGGGGCGGTGGTGGATGACGACCGATCAGGGGCACACCCATCGGGTGTGGAGGAGTGTGGTGTGGAGGACTCGACGGTGACCGACCCGGATGGCCTGTGGCGCACCGGGCTCACTCGGATCCTTCCGAGCATCGACTCGCCGGTGCAACGACGCTGGCTCGAGTCGACGCACCCGGTCGGATTCTCCGATGGGACGCTCGTGGTCGCGAGCCCGCACGGCTTCGCACGCGACTGGCTCGAGCGGTCCTGCGGTGACCTCATCCGGGAGCAGTTGAGCGACCTCGCGGGCCACCCGATCGGCATCGTGATCACGGTCCAGACGCAGCCGGAGGCGGCCGCCGAGTCCTCCGTCTCACGCGACGAGCTCGTGACCCACGCCGCCGCCGCGCGCTCGGAGCTCGGCCTCGCCCACGTCGCAGCGAGCCACCGGCCGGTCGCGGAGGAGGTCACCCGCGGCGCCGTCGACGAGTACGACGCGCTCGCCCGCCTCGACCACCTCGACGAGAACCCGCTCTACGACCCGCCGCTCCAGGCGCCGGGCCGACCGGCCGGGCCGACCGTCGCGATCTCGGACGCGCCGACGTCGCGGATCCGCAGCGACGACCTCGAGCCCGACACACGCCTCAACCCGCGCTACAACTTCGACGACTTCGTCATCGGTGCGTCGAACCGCTTCGCGCATGCTGCGGCCAACGCCGTCGCGGAGACCCCCGCGAAGTCCTACAACCCGCTCTTCGTCTACGGCGGTGCCGGGCTCGGCAAGACGCACCTGCTCCACGCCATCGGCCACTACGTGCGCAAGCTCTACCCGCGCCTCAAGGTCCGCTACGTCACCACCGAGCAGTTCACGAACGAGTTCATCAACGCGATCCGTGACGACTCGATCACCGCCTTCCAGCGGCTCTACCGGATGACCGACGTGCTGCTCGTCGATGACGTCCAGTTCCTGCAGTCCAAGGAGCGCACCCAGGAGGAGTTCTTCCACACCTTCAACGCGCTCCACAACGCCGAGAAGCAGATCGTGCTCTCGAGCGACCGGCCGCCGAAGCAGATCGGGCAGCTCGAGGACCGGCTCCGCAGCCGCTTCGAGTGGGGCCTGATGACCGACATCCAGCCACCCGACCTCGAGACGCGCATCGCCATCCTGCGCAAGAAGGCCGAGTCGGACCGGCTCGGGGTGAGCGACGCGGTGCTCGAGGTCATCGCGACGAAGGTCGCGTCCAACATCCGTGAGCTCGAGGGGGCGCTCATCCGCGTCTCCGCGTTCGCGAGCCTCCAGCGCGCACCCGCTGACGTGCAGATGGCCGAGTACGTCCTCAAGGATCTCTTCCCCGACGGCCGCGACCGGGTCATCTCGGTCCAGGACATCATCGACGAGGTCGCGACGTACTTCTCGATCACCGCGGAGGAGCTCTGCTCGGCGTCGCGCAGCCGGCAGCTGGTCAACGCGCGGCAGATCGCGATGTACCTCACGCGTGAGCTGACCGACCTCTCCCTGCCGCGGATCGGCCGTGCGTTCGGGAACCGTGACCACTCGACGGTCATGCACGCGACGCAGAAGATCACCGGCCTGATGACCGAGCGACGGGTCACCTACGACCAGGTGCAGGAGCTCACGAACCGGATCACGTCGACCACACGGTCGGTCCGATGAGCCTCACCTCGGGCTGTCGGCTGACGGTGGACACACTGGGGACGAGCAGCACGACTTCCGGTACGTCTGTGGACGGACGCGACCAGCACGTTATGACTGTGGACACGACCGCCGTCCGTCCCCTGTCCGTCCTCACCCCCTTCACCCGCCTGACCTGCGACGATACACATCGCCCACAGTTCCCACACCCCCTACTGAGACGACGAGTTCTCTCTCAGAGGACACACTTCTTCATCACGGCTGGGGATGACACCACCGGGGATCACAGGAGGATCGCATGAAGCTCCGGGTCGACCGGCAGGAGTTCACCGAGGCCATCGCCTGGGCGACACGGGTCGCCGGCTCACGGGCGGCGCTCCCTGCGCTCACCGGCGTGCTCCTCGAGGCGGCTGACGGACGGCTCGTCTGCCGTGCGACCGACCTCGAGGTCTCGGCGGAGATCGGCGTCCCCGCGACCGTCGAGAAGCCTGGACGGACGCTCCTCGCCGCCCGCTTCCTCGCCCAGCTCGTCGCCCGCTTCCCCGACGCACCCGTCGAACTCGAGGACGACGGCGACCGTGTGCGCATCACGTGCGGCCGGGCTCGCTTCAGCGTCCGTCGGCTCCAGGCAGACGACTTCCCCGCGATGCCGGCGATCGACGCGGACGCGGCGCGTGGCACGGTAAAGGCAGACGCGCTCGCGCGCCTCGTCAGCCAGGTCGGGCGTGCGGCGGCCGTCGGTGATGATGCACGCGCCGTGCTCACCGGTGTGAACCTCGAGGCGAGCGACGGTCGGCTGGTGGCGGCGGCGACGGACACGTACCGCCTGGCAGCACGTTCGCTCGCGTTCGAGGACGCGATCGAGGGTGAGGCGATCGTCCCGGTCCGCGCGCTGCAGGAGGTCGCTCGCGCTGCCGGTGAGGTCGGTGGCAAGGTCACGGTCGTGCTCGGGTCCGGGCAGGTGTCGTTCCTCCTCGGTGACCGGACACTCACGTCGCGCCTCATCGAGGGACCGTTCCCGAACTACCGCTCGCTCCTGCCGGACGCGAGCGAGGTCACCGTCGTCGTCGACCGTGCGGAGCTCACCGAGGCGCTCCAGCGTGTCGCGGTCGTCGCGTCCGCGCAGACGAACACGCCCGTCTTGCTCGCGTTCTCTCCGGACGGCGTCGACATCCAGGCGTCGAACCAGGAGGCGGGTGACGCGTCGGAGCAGCTGTCCGCGGACGTCACCGGCGGCGAGCTCGAGATCGCGTTCAACCCCGCCTACCTGCTCTCGGGTCTCGAGGCGACGGGGACCGACAAGGTCCGCTTCGAGCTGCGCGACGGCCTGCGCGCTGCGGTCATCCGCCCCCACGCGGAGGACGGCGAGATCGACGATCTGACCTACCTGCTCATGCCGATGAGGGTGAGCTGAGACGCGTTGCGCGTCGAGCGGCTCGAGCTCGTCGACTTCCGCTCCTACCGCGGAGCGACGCTCGACCTCGCTGACGGGGTGACGGTCCTCGTCGGACCGAACGGGCGCGGGAAGACGAACCTCATCGAGGCGCTGCACCGCGTCGCGGTCGGTGCATCACATCGCGTCGCGGGGGACACCGCGCTCGTGCGCGAGGGTGCGACCGACGCGGTGATCCGCGTCGCGCTGCGCACGGACGACGACCGTCGCAGGACGATCGACCTGCAGCTCGGGTCCGGACGCACGCGCGCGCAGGTCGATGGCCAGGCGGTGCGGCGTGCTACGGAGGCGCTCGGCGTGCTGCGCGTCATCGCGTTCGCACCCGAGGACCTCGCGATCGTCCGCGGTGACCCGTCGGACCGCCGCCGCTTCCTCGACCAGCTCCTCTCCCAGCGGCGCACGAGCTACGCGGCCGCGCTGGCCGACTACGAGCGGGTGCTCCGGCAGCGCAACACGCTCCTGAAGGACCTGCGCGGGGGCCGGGGCGCAGAGACGACGCTCGCGCCCTGGACCGACCAGCTCGTCGCCCACGGGGCACCACTCGTCGCCGCGCGTCTCGCTGCGGTCGCGGCGCTGCGCCGGCCGGTCGCGCTCGCGCACGAGCGCCTCACCGGCAGCGACGTGCCCATCACGCTCGCCTACCGCGCCGACGCGGAGCTCACCGAGGACGATGACGTCACGACGATCGCCGCCGCGATGCACGACGCGCTCACCCGTGTCGCCGACGAGGAGCGGCGGCGTGGTGTGACGCTCGTCGGACCGCACCGCGACGAGCTCGTCATCACCCTCGACGGGCTGCCGGCGCGCACGACCGCGTCACAGGGCGAGGCGTGGTCGGTCGCCCTCGCGTGCAAGGTCGGGAGCGCGCCGCTGCTGACGGGTGTCGGTGATCGTCCGGTGCTGCTGCTCGACGACGTGTTCAGCGAACTCGACGAGACGCGCCGCGCACGGGTCGCGGCGCTGTGCGAGGAGTTCGATCAGGTGCTCGTGACCGCTGCCGTCGACGCGGACGTGCCGCTCGCAGGGCGACGCATCGCGGTTCGTCGCAGCGATGCCGAGGTCGGGACGACGCTGCACCCGGTGGGCGAGGACGGTGCGGTGGACGGCAGCGAGGGTGCGGCATGAGCACCCGTCGCCCGCGTCGGCGCCACGCGACGCCGGATCTCCCGCCTGAGCCGGAGGACTGGGCCGTCGCCGAGGAGGACGAGCCGCACCTGACGCGTGTCGAGGGCCCGCGCTCGCTTGCCGGTGAGCTCGGACGGTTGACCCGCCGTCCCGGGTGGGGGGAGCGGCTCGGTGCGGCGCGGCTCGCCGCCGCATGGCCGACGATCGTCGGTCCGGAGCTGCTCGCGCACTGTGAGCCGGTGCGGCTGGCCGGGAGGGTGCTCGTGGTGCGTGCCGCGACCCCCGCATGGGCGACGCAGCTGCGCTACCTCACGCAGCAGCTCATCGGACGCACCGACGACGTCCTCGGACCCGGCAGCGTCACGAAGGTCGACGTGGTCGTCGGCCGCCTGGAGGGAGGTGTCCCGGGTCTTGCGGGCGGTGCCTCGGGGGAGGGGTTCGGGCACACTGGTCCGGACCGGTCCACCGGTCCCCGCCCGGAGGATCCGCGCTGAACCCGCCCCCGATCATGGTCGTGAACCGCTTCGTCGGCCTGCTCGCGATCCTGACGCTCGTCGTCACGGTGGCGGCCGTCGTCGCGCTCGTCACGCGCCGAGTCCCTGTGTGGGCACGCGACGTCGCACTCCCGGTCGGCACGCTGATCGCGCTCGGCGCGACGCTCGGGTCGCTCTACTACTCCGAGGTCGCCGGCTACCCGCCGTGCACGCTGTGCTGGTACCAGCGGATCGCGATCTATCCCCAGGTCGTCGTGCTCGGTGTCGCCGCGTGGCGGCGCGACCGCGAGGTGTGGCGCACGTCGATACCCCTCGCGCTGATCGGGATCGCGTTCTCCGTGTGGCACATCGTCATCGAGCAGGTGCCCTCGCTCGCCGGTCCCTGCGACCCGTCGAACCCGTGCACGATCCTGTGGGTCGAGGAGTTCGGGTTCCTGACCATCCCCACGATGGCACTCGTCACCGGTGCGGCGCTGATCGCCTCTACCCTGCTGGCACGCACCGATCCCGACCGGAGCCCCCGATGAGCGCGAAGTCCAGCACGTCGACCCCGAACCGACTCGTCCTCGCACTCGTCGGCCTCGCCCTCGTAGCGTTCGTCGGTGTCGTCGCGTTCCTCTCCGCCGGCGAGGGTGCGGACCTCCCGTCGCTCGACGAGGTCGCGGGCGCGGTCACTATCGATGGCGAGCCGATCCCCGTGCCCTACCCGGAGGACACCGCGACCCCGGACCCGGCGGTCGGTCTGCCCGCGCCGGTGATCACCGCGCTCGACTACGCCGACCAGCCGGTCACGATCGGCGGCGAGGGACGCGCGCAGGTGCTCGTCTTCCTCGCCCACTGGTGCCCGGTGTGCGCGCAGGAGCTCCCGACGCTGCGCTCGATCGTCGACGCGGCGGGCGTGCCCGACGAGGTCGACCTCGTGCTCGTGACCACCGGGCTCGACCCGGGCCGTCCGAACTGGCCGCCGCAGCAGTGGCTCGAGGACGCCGGACTCGGTTCGGTGACCACGGTCCGTGACGGAGCGGGCGACCCGATGATGCGGGCGTTCGGGCTCCGCGCCTACCCGGCGTGGGCGGTCGTCGGTGCGGACGGGACCCTGCTGGCGCGTCGCCAGGGGCTGCTCCCGGCCGTCGGCGTGGCGCAGCTCCTGGATGCTGCAGCGGCGAGCTGACGCGCCCAGAGGCGCTCAGCGTCCTGCTCCGTCCGCCGGGGTGCTCCCGGCTACCCACCCCCCGGAACGCCCTTCGGCTATCCACAGGCGCGCTGGAACGCCTTCTCGGAGGGGTCCGGCTGATAAGCTCCGGATGTCCGGCCCGCTGCGTGAGCGACCCACGGGCCTCCTCCCACGCGCCCAGAGAGGCCCCCGGTTGTCCGCTCCCACCACGCCCGCAGCCGGCCCGTCCGGCGCGGGGAGCGCCGGCTACGACGCGCGCTCCATCACCGTCCTCGAGGGGCTCGAGGCGGTCCGCCGCCGTCCCGGCATGTACATCGGCACGACGGGACCGCGCGGGCTCCACCATCTCGTGTGGGAGGTCGTCGACAACTCGGTCGACGAGGCGCTCGCCGGTCGCTGCAGCGAGATCACGGTCACGCTGCTCGACGACGGCGGCATCCGCGTCACCGACGACGGCTCGGGCATCCCCGTCGACCTCCACGAGAAGGAGGGCCGCAGCGCGCTCGAGGTCGTGCTCACCGTCCTGCACGCCGGCGGCAAGTTCGACTCGCAGGCGTACGCGGTGTCGGGCGGACTGCACGGCGTCGGCATCAGCGTCGTGAACGCGCTCTCCGAGCGGCTCGTCGCCGAGGTGCACCGCGACGGCGGCGTGTGGCGCCAGACCTACCAGCGCGGTGTCCCCGACGGCCCGGTCGAGCGCGTCGGTGACGCCGACGACACCGGCACGACGATCACGTTCTGGCCGGACGCCGAGGTCTTCACCGAGGGCGTGCGCGTCAGCGCCGACACGATCGCGCGCCGCCTGCGCGACACGGCCTTCCTGACCGCCGGCCTGCTCCTCCACCTCGACGACGAGCGCACCGACCGCTCCGCCGACACCGCCGACCCGGTCATCGGGCTGCCCGGTCGCACCGCGACCGCCACCGCGACCGACGAGTCCGACGACGCGGCGACGGCGGCCAGCGGGCCGACCCGCCAGACCTTCCACGCACCGAACGGGCTGCGCGACTTCGTCGACCACATCCGTGCCACGCGCGCCCGCGACGGCCTGCACGACATCGTGCACATGGAGGCCGAGGAGGAGGGCCCGAACGGTGCGCAGTCGCTCGAGATCGCGCTGCAGTGGATCAACGACTTCAACGACGCGATCCTCAGCTTCGCGAACACGATCAACACGCACGAGGGCGGCACGCACGAGGAGGGCTTCCGCACGGCGCTCACCTCGGTGATCAACCGCTGGGCGAAGGACAAGGGGCTGCTGAAGTCGAAGGAGATCGACGCGCTCACGGGCGACGACCTCCGCTCCGGGCTCATCGCCGTCGTGTCGGTCAAGGTCGGCGACCCGCAGTTCGAGGGCCAGACGAAGACGAAGCTCGGCAACACCGAGGTGAAGTCGTTCGTGCAGACGACGACCTACGCGCGGCTCGCCGAGTGGCTCGAGGAGCACCCGTCCGAGGGGAAGCTCATCGTCCAGAAGGCGGAGGCCGAGGCGCAGGCGCGCATCGCCGCCCGCAAGGCCCGCGACCTCACGCGCCGCAAGTCGCTGCTCGAGTCGACGTCGCTGCCGGGCAAGCTCGCCGACTGCCAGACACGCGACCCCGCCGAGTCCGAGCTCTACATCGTCGAGGGCGACTCCGCCGGCGGCAGCGCGAAGATGGCCCGCGACCGTCGCACGCAGGCGATCCTCCCGATCCGCGGGAAGATCATCAACGTGGAGAAGGCGCGCCTGCCCAAGGTGCTCGCCAACACGGAGGTCCAGGCGCTCATCACCGCGATGGGCACCGGGTTCGCGAACGACTTCGACGTGGCGAAGGCCCGCTACCACAAGCTCATCCTGATGGCCGACGCGGACGTCGACGGCGCGCACATCCGCACGCTGCTGCTGACGTTCCTCTTCCGGCACATGAAGCCGCTCATCGAGCACGGCTACGTCTACCTCGCGCAGCCGCCCCTGTTCCAGATCACGCACCCGTCGCGCAAGAAGGAGGCGTTCTACGCCTTCAGCGACGCCGAGCGCGACGCGATCCTGCGCGGCATGCCCGACGACCGCAAGGTCGACGTGCAGCGCTTCAAGGGGCTCGGCGAGATGGACGCCGAGCAGCTGTGGGACACCACGATGGACCCGGCACGACGCACGCTCAAGCAGGTGCGGCTCGAGGACGCGGCCGCGGCCGACGAGATGTTCACGGTGCTGATGGGGGACGACGTCGCGGCACGCCGCACCTTCATCCAGGCCAACGCGCGCAACGCGACGATCGACGTCTGAGGGGCCTGACGTGAGCGAGGACGGCGTGGACGACCAGGACGTGCAGGCACCCGACGGCGACGACGTCGCGGGTGATGGTGCGGCGGTGCTGACCGGCGGTGTGGTCGAGCCGGTCGTCATCGAGGACGAGATGCGCGCCTCGTACCTCGACTACGC
>JAURQY010000040.1 GCA_030835875.1 Nitriliruptorales bacterium
CTGGTAGGGCTGCAGCACGTAGGAGCGGATCTGCGAGCCGAAGCCGACGTTGCGCTTCCCGCCGCGCAGCTCGTCGAGCTCCTCCGCCCGCTTCTGCCGCTCGAGCTCGGCGAGCTTCGCCTTGAGCACGCGCATCGCGGCCGCCTTGTTCTGGTGCTGCGACTTCTCGTTCTGGCAGCTCACCACGATGCCCGTCGGGAGGTGCGTGATGCGCACCGCGGAGTCGGTCGTGTTGACCGACTGCCCGCCGGGACCCGAGGAGCGGTAGACGTCGATGCGCAGGTCCTCGTCGTTGACCTCGACCTCCTCGTCGAGCTCGGGCAGCACGGGGACGACGTCGACGAGCGCGAACGAGGTCTGCCGGCGCGCCTGCGAGTCGAAGGGGCTGATGCGCACGAGCCGGTGCACGCCGTGCTCGGCGGAGAGCCAGCCGTACGCGTCCGCGCCGCGGACCTCGAACGTCGTCGACTTGAGCCCGGCCTCCTCGCCGTAGGACTCGTCGAACACCTCGCTCGCGAAGCCGCGCGTGTCGGCCCAGCGCAGGTACATGCGCTGCAGCATCTGCGCCCAGTCCATCGCGTCGACGCCGCCCTCCCCCGCATGGATCGACACGATCGCGTCGGCACGGTCGTGCTCGCCCGACAGCATCGTCGCGAGCTCGAGCCGGTCGAGCTCGGTGACGAGCCGGGCGATCCCGTCGGTGACCTCGGACGCGCTCGCCTCGTCATCCGCCTCCGCCGCGAGCTCGTCGAGCACCTCGAGGTCGTCGAGGGTCGCACCGATCCCGTCGACCCGTCCGACCTCCTGCTCGCGACGGGCGAGCTCGGTGGTCACCTCGCGCGCACGCGTCGGGTCGTCCCAGAGGCCCGGCTGCCCGGCGAGCTCGCTCAGCTCGGCGAGACGCGCCCGCGCGACGTCGACGTCGAGCACCTCGGCGAGGTTCGCCAGGCGCTGGCGCAGGCGCGCGAGCTCGTCGTGCTGCGGGGAGGCCATGCTTCCTCGGGGTCGGTCGGGGGATGCTACTCCCGTACCACTACCCTCCCGCGGTCAGACGCACCTGACGGTCGCGGAGGACATGTGGACACGAGCCGGATCGCGGCCCTGCCGAAGGTCGAACTGCACGTCCACCTCGAGGGCACGATCGCGGCTGCAACGGCCGCCGCGCTCGCCGTCGCTCGCGGCGAGGACCCCGCCGAGGTGCTCGTCCTCGACCCGTCGAGTGACGCGGCGACCGACCCTCGCTACGCGCACCCGTTCCGTGACTTCCTCCACTTCGTCGACACGTTCCTCGCGAGCTCGGCGCAGGTGCGCACACCCGCCGACCTCACGACCGTGACCGAGGCGTTCGTCGCCGCGCAGCGCGCCCAGGGCGTGCGCTGGACGGAGACGACCTTCACCGCGGTCACGATGGAGCAGCGCGGCTGGGAGCCGCGCGCGCTGTGGGACGCGCTCGGCGCAGGGCTCGGCGCCCATCCGGAGGTACCCGTCGGGTTCATCCTCGACACACCCCGCGACCTCGGCGTCGAGGTCGCACGCCGCGCGACGGAGCTCGCTCGTGACGCGATCGACGCGGGGCTCCCCGTCGTCGCGCTCGGACTGACGGGCGTCGAGGGCGCGGTCCCCGTCGGCGAGTTCGCGTTCCTTCGGGACGCCGCCGACGAGCTCGGGATCGGGCTCATTCCTCACGCCGGGGAGACCGGCGGGCCCGACGTCGTGCGCGAGTCGCTCGATCTGCTGCGCCCCGACCGGATCGGCCATGGCATCGCGACGGCTCAGGACGCCGCGCTCATGGCTCGCGTCGCAGAGGAGGGGGTCGTGCTCGAGGTGTGCCCGAGCTCGAACGTGACGCTCGGGATCGTGGGGTCGCTCGAGGAGCATCCCATCCGCGCGCTGCGGGACGCGGGTGTCGCCATCACTGTGAACAGCGACGACCCGCCGTTCTTCGCGACGACGCTGGGCGACGAACTCGCGCACGCGGTACGCCTGCTGGACCTCGACGCGCCACGGCTCGCCGCATTGCAGCGCCGAGCGATCGACGCGTCGTTCGCGCCCCCCGACGTGCGTGCGGACGTCGATGCGGCGCTCGACACGTGGCTCGCGACGCCGTGAGACCGGCGTCGTTGCTGCGCCGAGCCGCCGCGATCGTGGCGCTGACGCTGCTCACAGGTGCCTGCGCGGACGAGGCGGCGCTCCATGGGCTCGTGCGCGACCAGCCGCTCGAGGTCGGGGGGTTCGCGCTCCCCGACGTGACCAACCCGTCATTGCGCGCGGGGGGGATCGTCGACGGCGGGCGGCTCCTGATGCGCGCGGCGTCCCCGGACCGGCTGCTCCTCGTCTACTTCGGCTTCCTCAACTGCCCCGACGTGTGTCCGACGACGCTCGCGGACCTGCGCAGCGCACTCACCCTCCTCGACGAGGCGCAGCGCGGACGCGTCGACCTCGCGTTCATCACCGTCGACCCGGACCGCGACGGCCCCGAGGAGCTCGCCGCCTACCTGCGCCACTTCGCGCCACAGCACCACGCCGTCCGCGCGCCCGCCGCGGAGCTCGCGCCCGTGATGGACGCGTTCCTCGCCTCCTCGACGGTCGAGGTGCAGGAGGACGGGACGGTCGACGTCGCACACACTGCGGTCCTCTACGCGGTCGACACGGATGGCCGCGTCGTCGTCGAGTGGCCGTTCGGGACGAGCGCGACGATGCTCGCCGAGGATCTCGCAATCCTGCTCGCGGACGCGGCGGCAGGCGCATGAGCGCGGATGCCGGCGGGGACCCGCGCGATGGGGGGCGCACGCGCCGGATCGTGTGGGTGAGCGTGGCCGTCGCAGCACTGCTCGTGGCCGCGTCGCTGGTCGTCCCGTTCCTCGAGGACGGGGAGACCTACGAGGTCGCCTTCGGCCCCGGCGCCGCGGACGCTGCGGATCAGGGCGCCGTGTTCGAGGTGCTCCCCCACCGCCGCATCGGTGATGTCATCTGGCTCGAGCTCGAGCCGGGCGACTCGCTGCTCGTGCGCAACCTCGACGACGAGGTGCACCAGGTCGCCGGCATCGCCGCACGCCCGGGCGAGTCGGTGCTGCACACGTTCCGTGAGCGCGGCGTGTTCTCCGACGTGTGCAGCCTCGACGTGACCGTCTTCGTCGAGGTCGGCCGGCGCTGATCAGGCGGTGCCGCGCAGCTGCATGGCGTGGACGACTCTGCGGACCGCGAGGTCCATCGCGGCCTCGCGCAGCGATCCGCCCTCCCCCGCCTGGCGCAGCACCTGCCGTGTCGCGGCCGAGATGCGCGCGTCGAGCCGGGCGAGCACCTCGGCTTCGTCCCAGGCGAGCATGTTCGCGCCCTGCACCCACTCGTAGAACGACACGATGACGCCACCGGCGTTCGCGAGGATGTCGGGCACGATCGTGACGCCGCGCCTCTCGAGCACGGCGCACGCCTCCTCGGTGACCGGCTCGTTCGCCCCCTCGACGATGAGCGGTGCGACGACCCGGTCGACGTTCGAGCCGTCGATGACGCGGCCGAGCGCTGCGGGCATCACCACGTCGGCGTCGACGAACAGCGGGTCGGTCGACCCGATGGCCCGTGCGCCGGGGACGTCGAGCGCGGCGAGTTCACCCTCACGCTCGAGCGCCGAGACGAGCACCGGCACGTCCAGCCCGGACGGGTCGTGCCAGCCGCCGCTCACGTCGCTGACCGCGACGATGCGGTACCCGCGGACATGCGCCTCGAGCGCGGCGTGCTGCCCGACGTTGCCGAAGCCCTGCACGGCGAGGGTCACGTCACCGCCCTGCGCGGGCAGCGTTC
>JAURQY010000041.1 GCA_030835875.1 Nitriliruptorales bacterium
GAGGACCTCCACGCCGCCATCGAGTTCGGCAACCGTCTCCTCACCTTCGCCGTCCTCGCGGCGTCGCTGTGGTTCCTGCTCGAGGCCCGACGGCATCCTGGGCTCCCGCGCATCGTCCGGAGGGTCGCCTGGATCCTTCCGCTCGGGGTGCTCGTCCAGGCGCTCATCGGTGGCGTGACCGTGCTCACCGGCCTGCAGTGGTGGACGGTGTCGGTCCACTTCCTCGCCTCGATGGTGCTCATCGCGCTGGCCGTCGCCGGCGTGCTCGGCCTGCGCGCCGACCCGACCGAGCCCGCGGCACCGAGCGGCCTGCGTCACGCGACGACGGCGGTCGCGACGATCGCGTTCCTCGTCCTCATCCTCGGCACGTTCGTGACGGCCGCGGGTCCACACGGTGGCGACGCGAGCGCGCCACGCATCGGCCTGTACATCGGGACCCTCGCGATCGCGCACGCGCACGGGGTGTGGATGCTGCTCGGCACGAGCATCGTCACGGTGCTCGTCGCGCGCCAGCTCGGACAGGCACGGCTGGTCCGGGCGCTCGGCCTGCTGCTCGCGATCTCCGTCGCGCAGGGGGGCGTGGGCTACCTGCAGTACTGGCTCGGGATCCCAGCCGAACTCGTCTCGCTCCACATCATCGGCGCGTCGCTCGTGTGGCTCGCGACCGCACGCACGTGGGTGGTCGCGCACCGCCCCGACCTCGAGCACGACGTCCCCGCCGAGGCCGCGGTCAGCGCGTGAGTGCCGGCGACGTCCTGCGCGTCGCGGTCATCGGCGACTCGACGTCGTTCACCGATGCGACGGGACCGCTCCCGCCCGGTGCGGACGTGCTGTGGCCGAACGTCATGGCGCGCGAGCTCGCCACCCGCATCGACCGCGAGGTCGCGGTGACGGTGTGGGCCCGGCCGGGCGTCGACGCGCTGGTCGCGTGGCAGGCGCTGACGAAGGACCGGCACGTCATGTTCGATGTGGTCGGTCCGGCCGACGTGGTGGTCGTCGCGATCGGGAGCCTCGACCACGCACCTGCAGGGCTGCCCCCGGTGCTCGACACGATCGTCCCCCACCTCAGACCCGCAGGACTGCGGCGCCGGTTCCGCAGTGCCGTCCGCACGCTCCACCCGCACGTCGTGCGCCTGCGGGGTGCCCGCGGCCTGCGGACCCCCGCGCCGGTGTTCGCCCGCCGCTACGGGCAGGCCCTCGACCAGGCGCGTGGGCTCACGATGGACCGTGCCGTGTGCGTCGCGCTCGGCCCGACCTCACACCGCGCCAGGCACCACGGCGGCGTGCATCCGCGGCGTGAGGAATCGGAGCGTCGGCAGCTCGCCATCGCCGTCGCGCACGGCTACCGGACGGTCCCGGTCTGGGAGCATGTCGCCCCGTTCGCGGACCGTCTCAACGTCGACGGCGTGCACTGGCCCACGGAGGCGCATGACGCCGTCGGACGCACGGTGGCTGCTGCGATCGCCGCCGTTGTCGCCAAGGCCTGACCTCACCGTCCACAGGCACGACATCCGCGACCCGGACGGATGATCGATGGGCGAGGATCGGTGTCCCGGCAAAGTGGTCGCAAAGTAACTTGGCATGGATGATGAGCAGCCGACCCTGCTCGAGGTCGGCGTCGTGGAGTGGCACGGCCAGATCGCCATCGTCCACGCCATGCGTGCGCGACCCCGATTCCTGAGGTGAGCTGATGCCCCGTTCCATCGACGACCTGATCGCGCAGGCGGATGAGCTCGCCGGCGTCTTCGAGCGCTACGAGCCAGACGACGAGGACCGTGGTGAGCCCGCACTGCTCGCCATCCGACGCGCCGCCCATCGTCGCGCGCTCATCGAGCGTGAGCTGCTGGAGTCCGTCCGACGTGCACGCGCCGAGGGGACCTCATGGGAGAGGATCGGCACCGGACTCGGGACCAGTGGCGAGGCGGCGCGCCAGCGCTACGCCAGCAGGGTCGACGCCTAGCCCGCGGCGTTGATGACGGTGCCGACGCCGTTCATGTTGGCGTGGACCCGGCAGAAGAAGTACCACTGCTCCGGCAGGTCGGCCCAGGTCGCACCCTCGGCGACGAAGTACTCGTCGCTCACGCCGCTGATCAGCGTCGACTCTGTGATGACCTCGCCAGCACGGGGGTCGTCCGGCGTTCCCTCGAGCAGCGTGATCACCACGTTGTGCGGGATCTGCGGCTCGAGGTTCTGGAACACGAACGAGATCGTCTCGGTCGCCGCGCTCGGTACGACGTCCCACGTCGTCGTCGGAACACACGAGCCGTCGGCGGCCGGCAGGCAGTACTCGAGGGAGTTGGCAGCCGCGATGACCGGCGCGTCCTCGGGGACGGTGATGAGGGGCTGCACGTTGATCATGCGCGCCTCGTCGGGCACGTCGCCGATCGCGCCGGTCGCGACACCGAGTCCGATGCCGAACGGCAGGACCGCAGCGGCGCTCAGCACGACCTTCGCGCGCGCGTCCAGACGCTCACGACCGGCGGCGAGGCTCGCCGCGAAGAGGATGCCGCCGGCAGCGACCGTCGCGAAGGCGAGCGCACCGGTCTTCGTGTTGTAGAGCAGGAGCGCGGCGACGCCGCCGACGAAGCCGCCCATCACGAGCACGATCGCGACGGGGATGAGGATGGGCGCGAGGATCCGGGAACGCACGGGATTGGTCACGGTCGGTCCTCCGCCGGTCACTGGTTCGCGTCGACGACGAAGATGAGCAGTGTCGCCGTGTAGAGCACGATCGCGAAGCCGAGGCCGGTGTACATGAAGCGGCTGAAGAGCTTCGTGTCGTAGCGCAGGTGCATGAAGAATCCGGCGACCATGACGAACTTCACGATCATCAGGGCGATGAGCAGCGGGATGCCGGCGCTCCCGAAGTCGAAGTAGTACGTGGAGACCTCGAGCGCGGTCAGCGCCGCGAGGATCAGCGCGATGCGCACGTACTCCGCAGGGGTCGGGTGGTGACCCTCGTGCGCGTCGTGCTCGACGGCTTCGGCCGCCTGCGTCCCGCTCGTGCTCATCGCTGCTCCTCCGTTACCGCCGTGCGTCGGACCTGGAGCGTCAGCCCCGAAGCTCAGGGATCAGGTAGACGACGGTGAAGATGATGACCCAGATGATGTCGACGAAGTGCCAGTAGAGACCGATGATCTCCGTCTTCACGTCCTGGCCGGGCTTGATCTTGCCGGTGAGGCTCAGGCTGTAGAGGCCGAGCAGCAGCAGGACCCCGATCGCGACGTGCGCGCCGTGGAACCCGGCGAGGAAGTAGAAGGACGACGCGAACGGCGACTGCGTGAGGTCCAGCCCCTCGCGGAAGAAGACCGTGAACTCGTAGACCTGTCCGCCGAGGAACACCATGCCCTGCCCGGCGGTCGCGAGGATCCACAGACGCATGCGGCGCATGTCGCCGCGGACGTGGCTGTTGTGCGCGAGCACCATCGTGAGCGAGCTCATCAGGAGCACGAACGAGCTCACCGACGTGAACGGGATGTCGAAGATCTCGATGCCCGGGCCGCGGTTCGTCTCGTCGATGTAGAGCAGGTACGCCGACATGAACGCACCGAAGAACAGGAACTCGGACGCGAGGAACGTCCACATCCCGAGCTTTCGGTTGTCCAGTCCCATCGACGTGCTGGGCGCGATCGCGGTCACGGCGGTCTCCTCGCGTGCTTCGTCGGCCGTCAGTGCGCGGCGCTGCCGGCGAGCGCCGGCTCGTCGTCATCGCCCTCGGCGAGCGGCTCGATGATCCAGCCGAACATCCCGGTGACCATCCAGACGGCACCGATCCCGATCAGCAGCCAGTTCGCATAGACGAGGCCGTAGCCGAGGGGCAGGACGCCGAGCGTGTGGATCGCGGGCCACAGCGACGGGTCCGGCATGTGGATGTGGCCGGCATCTCCGTCCGCGTCGTGGTCGACGGACGCACCGACCGGGACGGCGACCGGGATGCCCTGCTCGGACTCCGCGTACTTGCGGTGCCAGAACTCGTCACGGCTGGTGACGACGGGGATCACGTCGAAGTTGTGGTGCTTCGGCGGCGTCGCGGTCATCCACTCGATGGTGCGCGCGTCCCACGGGTCGTCGCCCGATGCCTCCCCGCGACGGATGCTGCGGATCAGGTTGAAGAGGAAGA
>JAURQY010000042.1 GCA_030835875.1 Nitriliruptorales bacterium
CGTGACCGCCGCGTAGGTTCCGTCGGGTGCGAGCTCGATGCGGGGCGTGAGCAGGTTCACACCGGTGGTGCGCAGCCACTCGTCGCGCCAGGCACCGAGCTCACGGCCGCTGGCGCGTTCGAGCGCAGCGAGGAAGTCGCTGAGCGTCGTGTTCCCCCACGCGTGCCGTGCGAAGTAGTCGCGGCAGCCGGCGAGGAACTCCTCCTGACCGACCCAGGCGACCAGCTGGCGGAGCACCGAGGCGCCCTTCGCGTAGGTGATGCCGTCGAAGTTCTGGTGCACGGACTCGACGTCGACCATCTCGTCCGCGATCGGATGGGTCGAGGGCAGCTGGTCCTGGAACTTCGCCCAGGACTTCTCGGCGTCGAGGAACGTCACCCATGCCTCGTCCCAGCGCGTGGCCTCGACCATCGCCAGCACGGACATGAACGTCGCGAACGACTCGTTGAGCCAGAGGTCGTCCCACCAGCGCATCGTGACAAGGTCGCCGAACCACATGTGCGCCATCTCGTGCAGGACGGTCTCCGCGCGCCGCTCGCGGACGGTGTCGGTGACACGGGAGCGGAACACGTACGCCTCGGTGAAGGTCACACAGCCAGGGTTCTCCATCGCGCCGGCCCCGAACTCGGGCACGAAGAGCTGGTCGTACTTCGAGAACGGGTAGCGGTCGAAGACGCCCTCGAAGTAGGTCAGGCCGGCGCGGGTCAGCGCGAACAGCTCGTCGGCCTCGAGGTGCTCCTCGAGGGAGCGCCGCACGAACAGGCGGAGCGGCACGCTGCTGCCGTCCGAGCGGTGGTACTCGCTCGACGTGCTCACGTAGCCACCGGCGATGATGGCCGTCAGGTATGTGCTGATGACGGGCGTCGGGGCGAAGGCCCAGCGTCCTGCCGCCCCCTCGGTCGGCTGCTCGGTCGCGGGCTCGTTGGAGACGACGACCCAGCCGGCGGGCGCATCGACGCTCAGCGTGAAGACCGTCTTCAGGTCCGGCTGGTCCGCGCAGGCGAACACCTGCAGCGCGTGGAACGGTTCGAACTGGCTGTGGAGGTAGACGACGCCGTCGGTCGGGTCGACGAAGCGGTGCAGGCCGCGGCCGTCCCGGCTGTAGCGCATCGTCGCCTCGACCTCGACGGTGTGTCGCCCGGCGGCGAGCGTGGGAAGGACCACGCGTGTCCCGCTGAAGGCGTCGGGCGCGACCGGGGCTCCATCCACCGCGATGCGTTCCACGGATGCCGCGTCGAGGTCCAGGAACGTGCTCCCGTCCTCGTGCAGCTCGATCTCGAGCGTGGCGACGGAGCGGAACGTGCGCACGTCGCCACCGTCGTCGTGCGAGAGGTCCAGATGGACCTGCGTGTGGGGGACCGACAGCAGCGCCGCCCGCGCCTCGGCCTCGTCTCGGGTCAGGTTCGCGGGGCCGGACATCGCATCGTCTCCTCGTCGCACCGGGCGACGGCATCGGGGCTGTCGGGCGGAGGCTAGCCACGGGTGACGGCTCGTCCGAGGGCTAACCTCCGAGCGACGGCCCGGAGGCGATGCGCCCGCTATGACGACGCCTCATCCGCTCGCTCTGCCGACCTGTGGGCGTCGTCCGTGCGTCTCGACGCAGGCGCCGCGGACCGATCCGTTGCGGCGCATCGAGCCGCTCGCCTTCGCGATGGACCCGGCGCGCGTCCGCTCGGTCGTCCTCGACGTGCTCGGTCGGACGCCACGCCTGCGGATCCTCGAGCGGGACGACTCCTCCGTGCACGCCGTGATCCGCTCGGCGTGGCTGCGCGTCCCGATCGACGTGGAGCTGCGCATCGATGCCGCCGCTGGGCTCGTGCACCTCCGCGTGTCCACGCCGCTCGCACTGAGGGAGCGCGCGCGTCCGAGGAGCCTCTCGCGCGATCTGCTCGCACGGTTCGAGACTGCGATCAGGGCGGCCTGAGAGCCGAGCCGTCAGACGTTATGGCGGAAGTGGATGACGTCCCCGTCCGCGACGCGGTACTCGCGGCCCTCGATGCGCAGTCGTCCGGCCTCGCGTGCACCGGCCTCGCCTCCGCCGGTCACGTAGTCGTCGTAGGCGATGACCTCGGCCTTGATGAAGCCGCGCTCGAAGTCGGTGTGGATCGTCCCGGCGGCCTCCGGAGCGGTCGCACCGTCGGGCACGGTCCAGGCGCGCGCCTCTGTCGGGCCGACCGTGAGGAACGTGATGAGGCCGAGCAGGCGGTAGGCGCTCGCGATCAGCCGCTCCAGACCGGACGTCGTGACGCCGATCGAGGAGAGGTACTCCGTGCGCTCCTCCGCGTCGAGCTCCGCGAGCTCCGCCTCGACGCGTGCCGAGACGAGCACCGCGACATCGCCGCGCTCCTGGGCGAAGGCCGTCACCGCAGAGCTCGCGGCGTTGCCCGACGCGAGCTCGTCCTCCGCGACGTTCGCGGCGAACAGCATCGGCTTGTCGGTCAGTAGCGAGAGCTCGCGGCGCACAGCCGGGTCGAGCTCACCGTGCCAGGTGCGTGCGGTGCGCCCTCCTTCGAGATGCTCCGCGAGTGACGCGATGAGCTCCGCCTCGCGCTGCAGCGCCTTGTCGCCGCTGCGCGCCGACCGTCGGCTGCGCTCGAGCCGCTTGGCGACGGTCTCGAGGTCCTTGAG
>JAURQY010000043.1 GCA_030835875.1 Nitriliruptorales bacterium
CCGCCCTGGATCATGAAGCCCTGGATCACGCGGTGGAAGATGACCCCGTCGTAGAAGCCCTCCCGCGCGAGGAAGACGAAGTTGTTGACCGTCGACGGCGAACGGTCGGCGAACAGCTCGACATCGATGTCCCCCTTCGAGGTCCGGATCGTCGCGCGGTAGGAGTTCGCGGCGTCGATCACGAGGTCGGGCTGGGAGCTCCACTGCTTCGCCATGGCAGGTCCTGTCGCTGTCGCGCGAGCGCGCGGTCGCACGGTCGGGGGATGGAGGACGGCCGATCGTCGACCGCTCGAGGCCGCGACGCTACCGGCCACCACCCGTGTCACGTGCACCGGTGACGCGCCCGCGCCGCACCGCCAGGCGCCAGCAGTGACGGTGCCAGTGGCGACGCTCGCCGACGACGCCCTCCGGCCATGCGACGACGTGGCCGGTCCCTGCCGGGATCGGACGCTCGCACGTCGGGCATGTGTACCCCTTCGCCGCGCGGAACGCGGGCACGAGATGCGCCTCGTACCCGGGGACGTCCCCGGGGGCGAGCGTCGGACCGTCGCTCGGAGGTCGACTCACGGGAGGGTCCCCCCGAGGAGCGCCCGCGCCGACAGGTCGAGGTCGAGCCGCGACGTCGCGACCACTGCCACGATCGTGACCGCGTTGTGCGTCGCATGGATCACGACGGGGACGAGGAGGCTGCCGGTCCGTTCGTGGGCCAAAGCGAGGATGATGCCGACGAACGTCAGGCCGACGAGTGCGAGCGGCTGACTCGCAGCGACGTCGACGTGCACCACCGCGAACAGGACCGAGGACAGAAGGATCGCCGGGACGATGCGCATGCGGCGGCGAAGCCCTCGGTGAAGGAGTCCACGGAACAGCAGCTCCTCGGCGAGCGGCGCCATCACGACCGCGGCGAGGACGGCGAGGGCCAGCTGCACCGGCGTGTCCGCGATGCCCTCGGTGAGCACCTGCTCAGGGGTGGCCTCGCTCCCGGTCAGCGTGACGAGGAGGCTCACGAGCAGCGTCGAGCCGACGATGGCCAGGAGGCCGAGCCCCACCCCGATGCCGACGTGTCGGCCGACAGGACGCAGCGGGCCGACGATGGGCCGGAGCGGCACGCCGCGACGACGCAGCAGCCAGAAGGCTGCGAGCAGGCCGGCGACCTGCGACACGACGACGAGGGCGAGGAGCGACACGCCACCCGCGGTCGGGTCGAGCAGCAGCGGGTCGATCAGGCCGGTGCCGAGGAGCGCGAGGCCGACGACGAGCTGGAGCGCGAGCTGCGTGAGGAGATAGACGGCGATCGCGGCGACGGAGAGCCCGATGCCGACCAGGGGCTCCGCACGACCTCCCCGCGCCGGGCGTCCGTGTCGGGGCGGCGGCGAGCTCGCACCGACGAGCGGCCACTCCCCCGGTGGTGGCGGCGGGACATCGGGGATGGAGCGGCGCGGGCCGTCCGGCTCCTCAGCCATCGGCATCCGCCCCATCGCCGTCACGCACGACGTCGGCACCGAGCGCGCGAAGGCGCGGCACGAAGTCGGCGTAGCCCCGGTCGATGTGGTGGACGTCACGGACCACCGTCTCGCCCTCCGCGACGAGGCCCGCGAGGACACCGGCCGCACCCGCTCGGACGTCGAGCCCATCGAGCGTCGCGCCGTGCAGGCGCGTCGGGCCGGACAGATGCGCGTGGTGACCGTCCACGTCGATGTCCGCGCCCATGCGACGGAGCTGTTCGACGAAGGAGAACCGCGACTCGAACACGTTCTCGGTGCACCTGCTCATGCCGTCCGCCTGCGTCAGCAGCACCATCATCTGCGGCTGGAGGTCGGTCGGGAATCCGGGGTACGGGAGCGTGACGACATCGACCGGCCGCAATTCCGCAACGCCCCGCTCGACGGTGACGGTGTCGCCTTCCACATCGACGCTCGCCCCGGCATCGGCGAGCTTGCGCAGCGGGAGGGTCAGGTCATCAGGGCGGACCCGCTCCACCCGCACCCGTCCACCGGTCAACGCTGCGGCGACGAGGTAGGTGCCGGCCTCGATCCGGTCCGGACAGGTCTCCCATGCGACCCCCTGGAGCCGCTCCACGCCCTCGACCATGATCGTCGGCGTGCCGATACCGGAGATGCGTGCCCCCATCGCGACGAGCATGCGGCACAGGTCGGCGATCTCCGGCTCACGCGCAGCGTTCTCGATGACGGTGCGACCCTGCGCGAGCGTCGCCGCCATGACGAGGTTCTCCGTCGCCCCGACGGACGGGAAGTCGAGCGTGATGCGCGCGCCATGGAGCCGCTGGGAACGCACGACGACGCCATCATCGCCGTGCTCGACCGTCGCGCCCATCGCGGTGAGCCCGTCCAGATGGAGGTCGATCGAGCGCGCACCGATGCGGTCACCACCAGGCAGCGCGAACTCCGCCGCCCCGCGGCGCGCGACGAGCGGCCCGAGGCAGGCGACCGACGCACGGATCCGTGTGACCGCATCACGAGGCGGGCGCAGGGTCCGGTCGTCATGCACCTCGAGCCGGCAGGTCCCGGCGTCGACGTCGTGCGTGACCGCGACACCGAGCCCCTCGAGCACCGCGCCCATCACCGGGACGTCGGAGATGCTCGGGACCTCGCTGAGGTCAACCGCGCCGTCGGCGAGCAGGGACGCCGCCATCAGCTTCAGGACCGAGTTCTTGGCGCCCGAGAGCCGGATGGTCCCCTCGAGGGGACCGCCGCCACGCACGCGGAGGACGGGGTCGTGCGCGTCAGGAGGCGTCATGCGCCGCAGGCTACCGACCGGCCCTGTGGGCCCAGGGTCGGCGGGACGGTCCGAGCAGCGGACCGAGGGGCTCAGGCGTGCGGCGCGCCCTGCGGATCCTCGGCGACCTCGAGCCGGATGCGGTTGCGCTGCATGGCGGCGAGGAGGACCTCATCGTTCGGGGACGCCGCGAGTTCCTGCTCGAGCTTCGCGATCTTGGCACGCGCGCGACGGACATCGATGCCGCTCGCGGGCTCCGCGATGTCCGCGAGGACGATGCACCGCTTGTCCGCGTCGACGAACAGGAGGCCTCGATGGACGGCGATCAGCTCGACGCCGCCGTCCTCACGGACGATGCGGATCGGGCCGACGTCGAGCGCGATGAGTGCCGGCTGGTGGCCGGGCAGGATCCCGATCTGCCCCTCCACGCCGCGCGCGTACAGCTCCGTCGCGTCGCAGGACAGCACGGCACGCTCCGCCGACACGACCTCCACGTGCATCGTGGCCACGTCCGCCTCCTCGTCCTCGCGCTGGCCCTCGGGCGACGATCAGCCCGCGAGCTCCTTGGCCTTGCGGAGCACGTCGTCGACGCCACCGACGTAGGTGAACGCCTGCTCCGGGGCGTCGTCGAGGTCGCCCTCGATGAGCGCACGGAAGCCCTCGACGGTGTCGGCGATCGGGACGTACACACCGGACTGGCCGGTGAACTGCTCGGCGACGTAGAAGTTCTGGCTGAAGAATCGCTGCGCCTTGCGGGCCCGCGAGACGACGACCTTGTCCTCCTCGCTGAGCTCGTCGATCCCGAGGATGGCGATGATGTCCTGGAGGTCCTTGTAGCGCTGGAGGACCTGCTGGACACCGGTCGCGACCCGGTAGTGCTCGTCGCCGACGACCGCAGGGTCGAGGATGCGCGACGTCGAGTCGAGCGGGTCGACCGCCGGGTAGATGCCGAGCGATGCGATCTCACGCGAGAGGACGGTCTGCGCGTCGAGGTGCGCGAACGTGGTGTGCGGCGCCGGCTCGGTGATGTCGTCGGCCGGGACGTAGACGGCCTGGAGCGACGTGATGGAGCGCCCTCGCGTCGAGGTGATGCGCTCCTGGAGCTGACCCATCTCGTTGGCGAGCGTCGGCTGGTAGCCAGCAGCGGACGGCATACGTCCGAGCAGCGTCGAGACCTCCATGCCGGCCTGGACGAAGCGGAAGACGTTGTCGACGAAGAGGAGCACGTCCTGACGCATCTCGTCTCGGAAGTACTCGGCCATCGTCAGCGCCGACAGCGCGACACGCAGGCGAACGCCGGGCGGCTCATCCATCTGGCCGTAGACGAGCGCCGCCTTGTCGATGACGCCCGACTCCTGCATCTCGAGCATGAGGTCGGTGCCCTCACGGGTGCGCTCGCCGACGCCGGCGAACACCGACACACCACCGTGCTGCTGGGCGACACGGTTGATCATCTCCATGATGACGACGGTCTTGCCGACGCCGGCACCACCGAACATGCCGATCTTCCCGCCCTGCACGTACGGCTCGATCAGGTCGATGACCTTGATGCCCGTCTCGAACATCTCGGTCTTGGACTCGAGCTGGTCGAACGCCGGCGGGTCACGGTGGATGGACCAGCGCGTGTCAGCGGTGATCTGATCGGCGCTCACGTCGAGTGGCTCGCCGAGGACGTTGTAGATGTGGCCGAGCGTCCCGGGGCCGACCGGGACCGTGATCGGTCCACCGGTGTTCGCGACGGCCGTCCCGCGCATGACGCCGTCGGTCGGCTGCATGCAGACCGCCCGGACGCGCCGGTCGCCGATGTGCTGGGCGACCTCGGCCGTGACGGTCACGGTGGTGCCACCGGCCTCGCGGTCGAACGTCAGCGCGTGGTTGATGTCCGGCAGGTCACCCGGGGGGAACTCGACGTCGACGACGGGCCCCGTGACCCGGACGATGCGGCCGTCCGCGGACGTGCTCATGCGTGGCTCCTTGGGTTCAGACGGCGGAGGAGAGGGCCTCGGCGCCGCCCACGATCTCGGAGATCTCGGTGGTGATCTGGTCCTGACGTGCCTGGTTCATGACGCGGGACAGCGAGGCCGCGACGTCCGAGGCGTTCTCGGTCGCCGACTTCATGGCCCGCTGCCGGGAGGCGTGCTCGGACGCGGCCGACTCGAGCAGCGCGTGGAGGACCTTCGCCTCGACGTACCGCGGGATCAGCAGGTCGATGAGGCCCGGCCCGGACGGCTCGAACACGACCTCGGGGCG
>JAURQY010000006.1 GCA_030835875.1 Nitriliruptorales bacterium
CGCAGCGTGTGCAGCGGGACGCGGCCCTCGCGGTACCACTCGGTGCGGCTCATCTCCGAGCCACCGAGGCGGCCACCGACCTGGATCCGGATGCCCTTCGCGCCGGCCTTCTGCGCCGACTGGACGGCGCGGCGCATCGCGCGGCGGAAGGACACGCGGCCACGCAGCTGCTCGGCGACGTTGTAGGCGATCACCTGGGCGTCGAGGTCGGGGTTCTTGATCTCGAGGATGTTGAGCTTGACCTTGCGGCCGACGAGCTTCTCGAGGCTGTCACGGATCAGCTCGGCCTCGGTCCCCTTGCGACCGATGACGATGCCGGGACGCGCCGCGTACATGGCGACGTCCGTCTTGTCCCCATCGCGCGTGATCTCGATACGGCTGACGCCGGCGTGACGGACACGCTCGCGCAGGTAGCCGCGGATCCGGTCGTCCTCGTGGAGGAACCGCGCGTAGTCCTTGCGGTTCGCGATCCACTTCGACTTCCAGTCCGTGGTCACGCCGAGGCGGAACCCGTACGGGTTGACCTTCTGACCCATGTCAGTCCTCCTCGGTCGGGGTGACCACGACCGTGATGTGGCTCGTGCGCTTGCGGATCCGGTACGCGCGGCCCTGGGCGCGCGGCATGAAGCGGCGCATCGTCGGGCCCTCGTCGGCCCACGCGCGGGCGACGACGAGCTCGTCCGGGTCGTAGCCGTCGTTGTTCTCGGCGTTCGCGGCTGCCGACTGCAGGACCTTGAGCAGCGGCTCCGCAGCACCCTTGTCCGCGAAGCGCAGCATGGTGACGGCGTCGGGGACCGACTGGCCCACGATGAGCGTGGTGAGCTGGCGGACCTTGGACGCGCTGATGCGCACGTACTTCGCGGTCGCGCGCGTCTCCTTCGTCGAGGTCGTCATCGGCGGCCCTTCTGCGACTGCTTCTCACCGGCGCCGCCCCACTTGATGGCGCGCGTCGGGGCGAACTCGCCGAGCTTGTGCCCGACCATCGACTCCGAGATGAACACCGGGACGTGCTGACGGCCGTCGTGCACCGCGATCGTGTGGCCGACCATCTCCGGGAAGATCGTCGAGCGGCGCGACCAGGTGCGGATGACCTTCTTCTCGCCCTTGGCGTTCTGCTCGTCGACCTTCTTCATGAGATGGTCGTCGACGAACGGACCCTTCTTGAGGCTGCGTGGCATGGTCAGCGACTCCGGTTCCGGCCGCGGCGACGGATGATCGCGCGGTTCGAGGCCTTCTTCTTGCTGCGCGTGCGGCGCTCCGGGTTGCCCCACGGGTCGACCGGGTGACGACCACCGGACGAGCGACCCTCACCACCACCGAGCGGGTGGTCGACGGGGTTCATGACGACACCACGCGACTGCGGACGGCGACCGGCCCAGCGCGAGCGTCCCGCCTTGCCGAGCTTGATGAGCTCGTGGTCCTCGTTGCCGACCGAGCCGATCGAGGCGCGGCAGCGTGCGTCGACGAGCCGGATCTCACCGGACGGGAGGCGCAGCGCGGCGGTCGCGCCCTCCTTGGCGAGGAGCTGGATCGCGGTGCCGGCCGAGCGGCCCATCTTCGCACCGCCGCCCGGGCGCAGCTCGACGGCGTGGACCACGGTGCCGACCGGGATGTTCGCGAGCGGGAGGGCGTTGCCGACCTTGATGTCGGCCTTCGGCCCCGACTCGACGAGCTGGCCGACGCGCAGGTTGCGCGGCGCGAGGATGTAGCGCTTCTCGCCGTCGTGGTAGTGGAGCAGCGCGATCCGCGAGGTGCGGTTCGGGTCGTACTCGACCGCCGCGACCGTCGCCGGGACGCCGTCCTTGTCACGACGGAAGTCGATGAGGCGGTAGCGGCGCTTGTGCTGCCCACCGCGGTGACGGCTGGTGATGCGGCCGTAGGTGTTGCGACCCGCCTGGAAGCGGTGCGGTGCGAGCAGCGACTTCTCGGGACGCGAACGCGTCACCGTGGCGAAGTCGCTGACCGACGCGCCGCGCCGCGAGGGCGTGGTCGGCCTGTACTTGCGGATACCCATGGTCTACGTCTCCAGCCTGCTCAGAGCCCGGCGTCGAAGAGCTCGATGCGGTCGCCCTGGGCGACGGTCACGATCGCGCGCTTCGTGTCGGGACGCTTGCCCACGATGAGGCCGCGGCGCTTGACCTTGCCGCGCCGGTTCATCGTGTTCACGCTCAGCACCTTGACGTCGAAGATCTTCTCGACGGCCTGCTTGATGTGTGTCTTGTTCGCGTTCCGGTCGACGATGAACGTGTACTTGTTCTCGTCGATCATCTCGTAGGACTTCTCCGAGATGACCGGACGGACGATGACGTCGTGGATGTCCTTCACTGTCCGTCCTCCTCGCCGGTCGCGACCTCGATCTCGATGTCGGCGTCGCCGGAGCGCATCCCGGTGCCGATGAGGGCGACCGCGGCCTCCTCGATGACGACCGTGTCGCTCACCAGCACGTCGTGCGTGTTGAGCTGGTCGACGAGCAGCGTGTGCACGCTGCCGAGGTTGCGCACCGACAGCACCGCCGCCTCGTCGAAGTCGGCGAGGACGAGCAGCACGTTCGGGCCGGCGTCGAGCGCGCTCAGTGCCGCGACCGCACCCTTGGTGGTCGGCGCGTCGAAGGCGAAGCGGTCGACGACCACGATGTTGCCGCCGGCGAGCCGGTCCGCGAGCGCGGAGCGGAGCGCGCTGCGGCGCATCTTCCGGTTGACGCGCTGCGTCCAGTCCTTGGGGACACGGCCGTGGCTGACGCCACCGCCGACCCACTGCGGGGAGCGCGTCGAGCCCTGACGGGCGCGGCCGGTGCCCTTCTGCTTCCACGGCTTGCGGCCACCACCGCTGACCTCGGCGCGGGTCTTGGTCTTGTGCGTGCCCTGGCGGGCGGCGGCGAGCTGCGCGGTGACGACCTGGTGCATGACGGGGATGTTGACCTCGCCGCCGAACCACTCAGCGGACAGGTCGACGCTGCCGACCTTCTTGCCGGCGAGGTCGAGGACGTCGACGGTCGCGGCGACGGCGTCGGTCGCGGTGCGGGTGGCCATCAGGCCTCACCTCCCTGCAGCGCCGGAGCGCGGTCGGGGTGCTTCACGGCGCTGCGGACGAGGACGACGCCGCCGTCCGCGCCGGGGATCGCGCCACGGATCAGGATGAGGTCGCGCTCGGTGTCGACCTCGACGACCTCGAGGTTCTGCACGGTGACGCGCTCGCCACCCATGCGGCCGGCCATGCGCGTCCCGCGGAAGGTGCGGCCCGGCGTCGAGCAGGCGCCGACGGATCCCGGGTGGCGGTTCTTCTTCTTGACGCCGTGTCCGTCGCCCATGCCGGAGAAGTTGTGGCGCTTCATGACACCGGCGTAGCCCTTGCCGCGGCTGGTGCCCGTCACGTCGACGAGGTCACCGGTGCCGAACGTCGCGACGGAGACCGACGCGCCGAGCTCGGGGAGCTCGTCGCCGTCGGCCATGCGGAGCTCGGTGATCGCGCGCGCGGACTCGACACCCGCCTTGCGCAGGTGGCCGGCGAGCGGACGGGTCGTCCGCTTCGCGGCGCCATAGGCGAGCTGGACGGCCGTGTAGCCGTCCGTCTCGGCGGTCTTGACCTGCGACACCGTGTTGGGCGTCGCGTGCACGACGGTGACGGGGACGACGCGTCCCTCCTCGTCGAACACCTGGGTCATGCCGAGCTTGGTCCCGAGGATCCCTCGTGAGCCCATGTCGTCGATCTCCTGCGGCGCCGGTCGGCGCTGCGAACGTCGGGTGCTGCTGCGGGCGATACGGGCAGTGCGGTCGCGGGCGGGCCCGCGACGTCGATCAGGTCTCGATGGCGATGTCGACACCAGCCGGGACCGCGAGGCCCATCAGCTTGTCGACGGTGGCCTGGTTCGGCAGGTGGATGTCGATGAGGCGCTTGTGAGTGCGCATCTCGAAGTGCTCGCGCGAGTCCTTGTGCTTGTGCGGCGAGCGGATGAC
>JAURQY010000044.1 GCA_030835875.1 Nitriliruptorales bacterium
CCTCGTCGATCGCACCCGTGCGCTCCTGCCGGACGCGTCGCTCACGACCGACATCATCGTCGGCTTCCCCGGCGAGACGGAGCAGGACTTCCTCGACACGCTCGACGTCGTCGAGCAGGTGCGCTTCGACCAGGCATTCACCTTCCAGTACTCGCCGCGTCCCGGCACCGATGCGGCGACGATGGTCGACCGCTTCGTCGACCCCGATGTGGTCGCGCACCGCTACCAGCGTCTCGAGGAGCGCGTGCGCGAGCACTCGCGTGAGGCGCACGAGCGGCTCGTGGGGCGGGAGGTCGTGCTCCTCGTGGAGGGGCCGAGCCGGACGGACGAGGGGCGCTGGTCCGGACGCGACCCGGCGAACCATCTCGTCCACCTGCCGGCGCCGGGCGTCGACACACTCTTCCATCCCGGTGACCTCGTGACCGCCACGATCGAGCGCGCGGCGATGGGCTACGCGGTCGCGTCCGTCGCGAGCGCGGTGACGCGCACCCGTGCCGGACGCGCCGCCGAGTCGGCCGCAGCGGCCGGTGCCGCCGCGCCGGGCGCTCGCAGCGCACCGAGCTTCGTGAGCCCGACGACACGCCGGCTCCCGGTCGTCGGGTGAGGACGGGTCCCGGGCCGGCACCCGCTGCAGGGCGCGTGCTCGCCATCCTCGGACCGACGGCTTCAGGGAAGTCATCGCTCGCGATCGACGTCGCCGAGGCCCGCAGTGCCGCCGGTGACCCGACCGAGATCGTCGCCATCGACGCGTTCACCGTCTATCGCGGCATGGACGTCGGTACGGCGAAACCGGACGCAGCCGCGCGCGCACGTGTCGCGCACCACCTCATCGACGTGCTCGACCCGGCCGAGGCGCTCACCGTCGTCCGTTTCCGTGACCTCGCGCGGACGGCGATCGCGGACGTGCACGCGCGTGGCGCGACACCGCTCCTCGTCGGCGGCTCGGGGCTCTACTGGCGTGCGGTGGTCGACGACCTCGCCTTCCCCCCGACCGATCCGGCCGTCCGACGGTCGGTCGAGCAGCGGTACGGGGACGACCGGTCAGCCGCCCACGCGGAGCTCGAGCGCGCCGACCCCGCCGCCGCTGCCCGCATCGACGCTCGCAACATGCGCCGGGTCGTTCGAGCCCTCGAGGTCATCGAGCTGACAGGGCGGCGCTTCAGCGACTGGGACGACGCCTGGCAGCGGTACGAGAGCGTCTACCCGGATCTCGAGGCCGCGCTCCTCGACCCGCCGACGGATGAGCTGCGCGCTGCGATCGCGGCACGTGCACGCAGCATGGTGGCCGATGGGCTGCTCGGAGAGGTCGCGCGGCTCAGGGCCGCGCCGTGCTCCCGGACCGCAGCCGCGTCGATCGGTGTCGCCGAGGCGGAGGCGGTGCTCGACGGTCGGGCCGACGAGGCGGACCTCGCCGACGCCGTCGCCGTGCGCACCCTCCGTTACGCGCGACGACAGCGCGCGTGGTTCCGCGCCGACCCGCGCTGCGTCGTGACCGGACCCGGCGAGCTGCTCAGCCGGTGGGGAGGAGCGTGAGCGTCCGCTCGGCGCTCGCAGCGGTCGCCTCCGGCGTGAACGCCATCGGCGCGTAGCCACCGTCGCGCCAGCGTTCCGCCTGGTCCGCGTAGTGGCGATGGAACGGCCGACCGGACTGCCCGGTCAGGTGGATCCAGCGCCCCGCGTCGAGGTCCGACAGGTCCATGAGCATCCGCATCGACGGCACCCACACGACCTCGTAGCCGTCGACGGCCGACCAGGCGTTCGCGTTGACGATGTCGGCCCCGCCGGACGTCTCGAGCGGTCCACGGTTGAACAGGCGCTCGATCGGCGCGATCCCCGACGTCCCGAACGTCGCATGCGTGAGTGTCAGCGTGTGCAGCGCACCCCATCGCCACGCGGACGGGTCGCTACCGAGCAGGTCGGTGAGCTCCGCATGGGCGTCGGTGAGCGCGATGAGCAGGACGTCGTCGCGCGTTCGTCGTTCCGCGAGCGTCTCGTCGTGCCACCATGCTGACTCCGGCTCCTCGAGGAGCGCGCGGACGACCTCCCACCAGCGTCCACCACCCGACGGCCAGGCCCACTCCGGAAGCTCGTCGTGGAAGGTGCGTGCGAGCACGGCCCGCCACGTCGCGTTGAACGCGGCCGCAGCCGCCGAGTCGGCGTCGTCCTGGAGGTCCCAGCCGGCGAGCAGCTGCTGCAGCGCGACGACGTCCGGATCGTCGCTCCGGAGCGCGAGGAGGAACGGCACCAGGGTCGCCGCGTTCGCGTTGTGGTTGTCGAGCTGCACGGCCGCGAGGTCGTCGAGCGATAGGTCGTCGCGTCCCTCGAGGAGCTCGACGATCCGACCGCCGCGCTGGCCCGCGCTCACATCCACGTGGAGGAACGGCGAGGAGCCGGGCGGCAGGACGAGCTGGTTCGCCGTCGCGATCATCCCGCTCCCAGGGTTGAGCGTGTAGGGCAGCTCGTCGAAGGCGAGGTAACGGTCCCAGCTCGCGACGCCCGTCCAGCCCGGGACGGGGACCGTGCCGTCGTGGCCGGTCCGGACCGGGATGCGACCGGGCGCCTGATAGGCGATGTTGCCGGCCGTGTCCGCGTAGAGGAGGTTCTGGCTCGGCACCTCGAAGTCGGCGGCCGCGCGTCGGAACGTCGCGAAGTCGGAGGCGGCCATGAGGCCCGGCACGGCGTTCGCGGTCCGGCCCGGCTCGAGCGCCGTCCAGCGCAGCGCGACCGCGTACTCCACGACCGCCGACTCCGCGACGCCCTCCGCAGCGTCCTGCGCGAGCGACCCGGCGGCGAGCTCGCCCGCGTCCTCGGACACGTCGGAGAACACGGGGCCGTTCGGCGTCGTCCTGATCGTGTGGGTCACGTCCTCGCCGCCAGCCACGCGGATCGTCTCCGTGCGGACCTCGAGGGGCACCGGACCCGTCGCCGTCGTCACCGAGTCTCCGTCGATGCGCTCGATGACGAGGTCGGCGACGTCGGGGCCGAGGTTCGTGAATGCCCACGCGACGTCCGCGTTGTGGCCGATGATGATGCCCGGCATGCCGGAGAACGAGTAGCCGGCCACGTCGTAGGGACACGCGTCGCTCACCGGGGCGCACCGCAGCCGCACCTGGTACCAGAGCGACGGCTGCGAGGGGCCGAGGTGTGGGTCGTTCGCGATGAGCGCGCCGCCGGTCGCGCTGCGCTCGGGCGCGATGACCCACGAGTTCGATCCGATGCCGGGCATCGAGGCGTCACCGAGCAGCTCGGGTGCGGCCGCGAGCGCGAGACGGGTCGCCTCGAGGGCCTGCTCCACCGCAGCCGCGTCGACGTCGACCTGCTGCGGGGAGGGGCTCGCGGCCGCGCCGGCCGCGGGGATCGCGCTCGCCGGGACGCCCGTCGGTCCCGAGACGTCACCGCTCGCGGGGACGAACGCGCCGTCCACGACGGCGCCGCCCCACGGGAGGATCGTCGGGTACGTGGCCGCATCGAAACCGGGGAACAGGTCCTCCCACGACCGGCCCGGTCCGAGGTCCGTGAGCATCAGACGGCCACGCTCGAGCTCCGTGTTCAGGTTGGAGCGCAGGTCCCAGGCCATGGCCTTGAGCCATGCGAGCGAGTCGACGGGTGTCCACGGCTCCGGCCGGTACCCGCGTGCACCCGTGACCGGGAGGAGCGCATGCTCGAACGAGAGCGCCGCGCCGGAACGCCCGGCCATCCACGCGTTCACGCCCTCCGCGTAGGCGTCGAGCATCGCGCGTGTCGGCTCGTCGAGCAGCGCGACCTCCTGCTCAGCGACCCGGCGCCAGCCGAGCGTGCGGATGAAGCGGTCCGTGTCGAGCGACGCCGCACCGAACAGCTCGGAGAGCCGGCCGGCGGTGACGTGGCGGCGGAAGTCCATCTCCCAGAAGCGGTCCTGCGCGTGCACGAAGCCCTGCGCGAGGAAGAGGTCGTGCGCATCGTCGGCGACGATCGTCGGGACGCCGTCGGCGTCGCGCTCGACCGTGACCGTCGCGCGCAGTCCCGGGACGCTCAGCGTGCCGTCCGTCTCGGGGAAGGAGCGGCGGACGGCGACGACACCCGTCGTCGTGACCGTCACGAGCACGACCGCGACGATAACCGCCACGCCTGCCACGATGCGTCGGACCCAGCGCATACGCCCCCCCGCGGTCTCCCCGGGTCCGTGATGCGGACCCTCCTCGGACGCCGGAGCGTAGGCGAGCAGCGTGCCCGTATCCTCGCCCCATGACGCTGCTGACCGCGCACGGGGCCGGGAACACGTTCGTCGTGCTCGTGGACGCTGACGGCTCCCGCCGCCTCTCCGAGGAGCTCGCACGGGCGCTCTGCGCACCGGACGGGAGGCTCACCGTCGCTGGCGCGCCTGCGGACGGCGTGATCCGCATCGCCCCGGCCCCGGAGGGCGCGGACGACGTCGTGATGGACCATCGCAACCCCGATGGCACCCTCGCGGAGATGTGCGGGAACGGCGTGCGCGTGGTCGCGCGGGTCGCGCTCGAGCAGGGTCTCGTCGATGCGACGCGCGACGGGATCGTGGTGCGCTCGCTCGCTGGACCGCGCCCTGTGCGCATCATCCGGGCTCCCGATGGCGCGTTCGCGAGCGCAGCGGTCGGGATGGGGGTGGCGGCGCGTGATCCGGAGGCGGTCGGCTTCGAGGCGGCGTGGGCACGCACGGACATGGGCGGACGCTGGCACCTCGACGACGTACCGCTCGGCTTCGACGTCGTCTCGATGGGCAACCCGCACGCGGTCGTCGCGGTGGACGACGTCGCCGACGCGCCGATCGAGTCGCTCGGCCGCGACCTCCAGTCGCACCCGGCCTTCGAGGCCGGCGTGAACGTCGGCTTCGTGCGTCACGTCGACATGACGACGGTGGAGCTGCGCGTGCTCGAACGTGGGGTGGGGGAGACGGCCGCCTGCGGGACCGGCGCCTGCGCGGCGGTCGCTGCACTCCGCGCGCGCGGACTCGTCGGACCGGAGGTCGATGTCCACCTGCCGGGCGGTGTGCTCATCGTCCGTGACCTCGCTGATGGGCTCGAGCTCGAGGGTCCGGCAGAGGTCGTCGATGTGCTCGAAGCCGCCGACCCGCGACTCGCCGGCATCGACGTGCTCGCCGCCGACGGATGGGCCTCGGTCGCCTGATGGTCGTACCCGAGCCGCCGGACGACACGGATGACCCGGTGTCGCCCGCCTCGCTCGAGCAGGACGCCGCTCCCGAGACGCGCATGCGTCGTGCCGACCGGCGGCGCGCCGAGCGCGACGTCATCGGCGACGACGCGCCTCGCGAGGGCGTCGACATCATCCGTCCGGTCGAGCGGGCCGTCATCGTCGGGATGGGGCTGCCCGGTCGGGACGATGCGGAGGTCGCCGCCTCGCTCGACGAGCTCGAGCGGCTCATCGACACGGCCGGCGGTGTCGTGGTCGCGCGCGCGACGCAGCGCCGCCCGCATCCAGACCCTGCGACCTACGTCGGGGAGGGGAAGATCGCTGAGCTGCGCGTGCTCGCCGAGACGCATGAGGCCGACGCGGTGATCTTCGACGACGACCTGAGCCCGGCGCAGCAGCGGACGCTCGAGGAGCGCATACGGCGCAAGGTGCTCGATCGCACCATCGTCATCCTCGACATCTTCGCGCAGCACGCGTCGTCGCGGGAGGGGCGGCTCCAGGTCGAGCTCGCGCAGCTCACGTACCTCCTCCCGCGGCTCCGCGGCTGGGGGCAGGCGCTGTCCCGGCAGGCCGGTGGGCGGGCCGCCGGAGGGGTGGGCATCGGTGGTCGTGGCCCCGGTGAGACCCAGCTCGAGGTCGACCGCCGACGGCTGATGCGTCGCATCACCGCGATCAGGCGCGAGCTCGCCGGAGCCGCGCGGGTGCGAGCGGTGAAGGCGGCCCGACGCCAGCGCAGCGCCCTGCCCGTCGTCGCTCTGGTCGGCTACACGAACGCGGGCAAGTCCTCGCTGATGAACCGGCTCACCGGTGCGGACGTCCTCGTCGAGGACCGGCTGTTCGCCACGCTGGACGCCACGCTCCGGCGGCTCGACCTCGGTGACGGTCGTGTGGTCGCGCTGTCGGACACCGTCGGCTTCGTCCGCAAGCTCCCGCACGGGCTCGTCGAGGCGTTCCGCTCCACGCTCGAGGAGACCGCACAGGCAGCCCTCCTGCTCCATGTGGTGGACGCGGCGCATCCGGAGGCGATCGAGCAGATCGATGCGGTCCGCGAGGTCCTCGCTGAGATCGGTGCCGATGAGGTGCGCGAGGTCATCGTCCTCAACCAGATCGACCGGGCCGACCCCGACGCGCTCGCCGACCTCGAGCATGCGGTCCGCGCGATGCGGCACGCGGACCCGGTCCGCGTCTCGGCGTGGACGGGGGAGGGGGCCGAAGCGCTCGTCGCTCGCATCGCGCATGAGCTGCCCGACCCGCGGGAGACCGTGGCCGTCCACCTGCCCTACGCGCGCGAGGATCTCGTCGCACGTGTCCACCGCGAGGGACGCGTCGTCACCATCAAGCATGACGCCGAGGGCACACGGCTCGTCGCGGAGGTCGGTCCCTCGCTCGCGGCGGAGCTGCGAGCGGCCGACCTCGGGTCAGGAGTCGTCGGGAACGCGGTCAGCGCACCGAACGCAGGACGCTGACCACCTTGCCGAGCACCGTCGCGTCCTGGTCGGGGCGGACGGGGATCGGCTCGTAGGCGGCGTTCGCCGGGTCGAGGAACACCTCACCGGAACGGGTGCGGCGGAAGAACTTGACGGTGGCCTCGCCGTCGATCAGCGCCGCGCACATCTCGCCCTGCTCGACCTTCGGCTGCGCGCGCACGACGACGAGGTCGCCGTCGAGCACGCCTGCCTCGATCATCGACTCGCCGCGCACCGTCAGCATGAACAGCTCGCCGTCACCGACGAGCTCCTTGGGCAGGGGCAGGACGGTCTCGACACGCTCCTCCGCGAGCAGTGGGGCGCCCGCGGCGATCTCGCCCACGAGCGGAACGTTCCGACTGGCGCCGGGCCGCAGGGTCAGGTTGGTGACCGGGTCGCGACCGAGCTCCATCGCGCGGCCCTTGGCGGCGTCGCGACGGAGGTAGCCGCGTGCCTCGAGCGACTCGAGCTGGGCGTGCACCGACGAGGGGGAGCTGAGCCCGACGGCGTCACCGATCTCACGGACCGACGGCGGGTAGCCGCGCTCATCGATGCTCGTCTGGATGACGTCGAGGATCGCGCGCTGGCGGTCCGTGAGCGTCGCTGCCGCGTCGCCGGAGGCGTCCGCGGGCGTGTCGGTGGTGCGGTCCATGCTGTCTCCGAGCCGTCGGTCGTCCGGCAGGACCGCCGAACACCCGTTCGGGAGGATAGCCGCAACCCGCTCGGATGCGAACACCCGTTCGAACGAACACCTGTTCGGACGGACGGGTCGGGGGGTACACGGACCGAACACCTGTTCGCTTCACTGCTGCGCACCGGACGGATCAGGGACACCTGACCGCAGAGCACCGGGTCCCGGGACACCGGGGAGGACAGGAGGACACCGATGGCGGCCAGCAGCGTGATCACCGCACGTCCCGGCGCACGGGCGGACCGCGGCCTCATCGCCCGGACGGCGGCGAGGACGGCACCCCGCGGACCAGGACTCGCCCCCGTGGTCGCCCTGCCGATCCGGACGACGGCGGTCGCGACGACGACCTCGCCCGCGCCGGCCCTCCGGCTCGTCCCGGCGCCGCGCCGCGCCGTCGTGGGACGGGCGCGTCCGCTCGTCCTCCTCACGGCGGCGGTGCTCCTCCTCGCCGTCCTGTTCGGGTCCGCCCGCGTGGTGCTCGCCGACCCGGTGATGCCGGTCGCCGCCGGTCACGTCGTGCTCGAGCCGGGGGAGACGCTCTGGGACGTCGCGGTCCGATCCGCTCCGAACGGTGTCGACCCGCGCGAGCAGCTCGACGCGCTGCGCCGGCTCAATGGGTTCGGACCGGGCGCGCTCGACGCGTGGACGGTCGTGCTGATCCCAGCGTCCTGACCTCGCCCTGACCTCGCTCGGAGGGGGGCTCGCCGGGAGGGGATCGGTCAGCGCGGCTTCGGCGGGAGCTCCTTGCGGAGCTCGGACAGCTCCTCCTCGAAGTCCTCCGGCCGCTGGAAGTCCTTGTAGACCGAGGCGTAGCGCACGTAGGTGACCTCGTCGAGGTCGCGCAGCCTCGCGAGGACCTGGAGCCCCACCTGCTCGCTCGTCACCTCGCGCCGTCCCGACGCGCGCAGCGTGCGCTCGATGTCGCTCGCCGTCTCCTCGAGCACCGACCGCTCGACGCGGTCCTTGGCCGCACGGGCCATCCCGTCGAGGACGCGGGACGCCTCGAACGGGACGACGGCACCCGAGCGCTTCCGCACGAGCAGCGGCCGACGCTCGATGCGCTCGAAGGTCGTGAACCGTCCACCGCAGCGCAGGCACTCGCGTCGACGACGGATCGCCTCGCCGCCCGGCTGCGGGCGCGAGTCGACGACGTGATCGTCGTCCTGACCGCAGTCGGGGCATCGCACGTGTCGAGCGTAGACGCGACCGGTGTCCGGACCCGGTCGGGCCGCTCAGTAGCGTGCCTCCCTATGACGACGGACACGCGTGCAGCCGCCCCCGAGGAGCTGCCCGCACCGGACCGTCCGCTCGGTCCGGCCGGGCTCGGCGTGGGCGTCGGTGTGCCCGTGCCGGCGGAGGACGGCGCGGCCTGGGTCGCCCTCGAGGTCCCACGCGGGCTCGACGGGCCGCCGGGTGTGCTGCAGGGCGGTCTCGCCGCCGGGCTGGCCGTCGAGCTCGCGCGCAGCGTCGATCGCCTCGGCGCGCCCCTCCACGCCGTGAGCGCGCGCCTCGAGGCGCCGACGCTGCTCGGCAGGCCGGTCACCGCCCGCATCGCTCCCGGCGACGCGACCGGCTGGTACGACGTCGAGACGTGGCAGCACGGGCGGCGACTCGTCCGGGCGACCGTCGAGCTGACCGGGCCCGATCCGCTCGACGCGCTCGCCGACCTCGTCGCGCTCGCCGAGGGCGACCCGCCCGAGCCGTCGCCCGACCCGCTCTACCCGACCTGCTTCGTGTGCGGCATGGGGGCGACGCATCCGCTCGCGCTGCGCACCCCGCCCGCGTTCGTCGCGTCGGACCGGCTCTCGGTCCCATGGGTCCCCGACGAGCGTCTTGCGGACGTCGGAGACGCCCACCACCTCGGGCACGTCGCGACGCCGGTCGTCGCAGCGGCGCTCGACTGTCCGTCGGCCTGGGCCACGGTCGCCGCGGCGCGTGAGCTCGGGAAGCGGGCGGTGCTGCTCGGCTCGCTCCGGCTCCAGGTCGCGCACCCCGTCGAGGTGCTGGACCCGGTCCGGGTCACC
>JAURQY010000045.1 GCA_030835875.1 Nitriliruptorales bacterium
CGAGACGCCGAAATTGAGGATTCTCGGGCGAATTCCACCGTTCCACGTGGAACGGTCGTGCTCGGAGCACCGCTGAGATGTCCGATCAGGACCTTACGACCTTCGCTCACCTGCTTCGCACGTCGCCACACAATCTTCTCTCGCCGCGTGGCCTGGAGGAACTGGAAGCCCGACACTTCCCGGAGTCCATGGCTTTCGCTGCGACACTTCCCGACGGACCTCGAGTTCTTGACATCGGTTCGGGCGGAGGCATCCCAGGGATCGTCGTCGCGATCGCGCGACCCGATCTCGTCGTGCACCTTCTCGAGGCGACCGGGAAGAAGGCGAGGTTCCTCGAGGCGACCGCTGCCAAGCTCGGCCTGGCCATCACGGTCCATCACGGTCGCGCGGAGGAGCTCTGTGACGGCGAGCTCTCAGGTTCGTTCGACATCGTCACGGCTCGTGCTGTGGCGCCGATGGACCGGCTGGTCTCCTGGGCAACGCCCTTCCTCCGGACGGGCGGGACCCTGCATGCGATCAAGGGCGACCGCTGGCAGGGGGAGCTCCGTGAGGCTGCCCAGAGCATCCGGAAAGTCGGACTGGAGGTCATCAGTACACCGGACGACCAGGGCAGGGGGGCGGCGGCGGAGGGCCCGAAGGTCGTCGTCCTTCGGAGGACGACGCCCGCGAGCGATCGATCTTGGTCGAATGACTAATTCTTTGGCCATGGCGTGCGGTGAGCGCACGTGCATGTGCGCTGGGAGGACGGTACGGTGACGGCATCGCCGCATGGGCGCAGGATGCCCCGTTGCACTCCGTCCCTGCCGTCTCGACGGTCATCATCTGGGGTGCTCCGAGGGGTCGGTCGTCCGTGCGCCCCCTTCCCCACGAGCGTGCTGGAGTCACTGTGACGTCGGACCAGGTAGCGGCAGGAGGCGCGGACGCCTCCGGAGACGCGGGCTACGCAGGACCACCCGGTCGCGTCGGCGGCGACGGTCGCGCGACCGTCGTCGCGTTCGCGAACCAGAAGGGCGGCGTCGGGAAGACGACGACGACCGTCTCGCTGGGTGCTGCGCTCGCACAGGGCGGTGCACGGGTGCTGCTCATCGACCTCGATCCGCAGGGCAACGCGAGCACGGGTCTCGACGTGCGCATCAGCGGGGACGAGCCGAGCACCTACGACGTGATCGTCGAGGGTCTCCCGATCGATGGTGCCGTCCGCGAGACCGCGATCGACGGGCTGTCCGTCCTGCCTTCCTCGCTCGAGCTCGCCGGCGCCGAGGTCGAGCTGGTGCAGGCGATGGCGCGCGAGCGCGCGCTCGCGCGCGCGGTCGACGCAGCGCGTCCCGCCTACGACCTCATCCTCATCGACTGCCCGCCCTCGCTCGGGCTCCTCACGATCAACGCGTTCGTCGCCGCCGACCAGCTGCTCGTCCCCATCCAGTGCGAGTACTACGCGCTCGAAGGACTGTCGCAGCTGCTGCGCACGGTCGGACTCGTCGAGCAGAACCTGAACGCGGGACTCGCGATCGGCAACGTCGTGCTGACGATGTTCGACGCGCGCACGCGACTCGCGCAGCAGGTGGTCGACGAGGTGCGCACGTTCTTCGGCGAGCGTGCGTTCGAGACCGTCATCCCGCGCACGGTGCGGCTGTCGGAGGCACCGAGCTACGCGCAGCCGATCACCGTGTTCGATCCGGACAGCAAGGGTGCGGACGCGTACCAGCGCCTCGCGGCCGAGTTCGCACAGCGACTCGGTCTGCGGACGTTCGACGCGAAGCGCGCCGTCGAGGTCGCGGCGGCGACGAAGGCCGCGGAGATCGCGGCGCAGCAGGCCGAGGCACAACGAGGTGAGCGATGAGCACTCCACGACGCGGCGGACTCGGCAAGGGCCTGGGTGCGCTGCTCGCGACCTCCACGGAGGCGGCGACGCCGGAGCCCGAGGTCGACGCGCCGGACAGCGACGTGCAGGGGTCGGACGACGCCACCGAGGGCGACACCTCGAACGCAACGTCGGACGCGCCCGCGCCGATCGCCGTGCGCTCGGGCGGCCCGCGACTCATCGAGCTCGACCCGACCACTATCGCCCGCAACCCGCGTCAGCCGCGGGAGGTGTTCGACCAGGAGGAGATCGACCAGCTCGCGACGAGCCTCCTCGACGTCGGCGTCCTCCAGCCGCTCGTCGTGCGGCCACTCGAGGGCGACCGCTACGAGCTCGTCGCAGGTGAGCGTCGGCTCCGCGCCGCCATCGCCGCGGGCCTTCCGACGGTCCCAGCGATCGTGCGCGCCACGGAGGATGCGGACCTCCTGAAGGAGGCGCTGGTCGAGAACATCCACCGTGTGCAGCTGAACCCGCTCGAGGAGGCGGCCGCCTACCAGCAGCTCCTCGACGACTTCGGCGTCACCCAGGAGGACCTGGCGGCGCGGCTCGGCCGCTCACGCCCGACCATCTCCAACACGATCCGTCTGCTGTCGCTCCCCGCACCGGTGCAGCGGCGCATCGCTGCCGGCGTCATCACCGCCGGACACGCGAAGGCCCTCCTCTCGCTCGGCAGCGGCGCGACCCAGCAGCGTCTCGCCGACCGCATCGTCGCCGAGGGGCTCTCCGTCCGCGCCACGGAGGAGGCCGCCCGCCTGCTCCAGGACGAGGAGCCGACCGACACCGCGTCGGGCGGACGGAGTGGAGGCGGAGGCCGCCCGCGGCTGCAGGTCCCGGGTCTCGTCGAGCTCCAGGACGACCTGTCCGACGCGCTCGAGGCGCGTGTGCGCATCAGCATGGGTGCGAAGAAGGGCAAGCTGACCGTCGAGTTCCTGTCGGTCGACGACCTCGAGCGGATCGTCGGCGTGATCGCCGACGGCCTCGGTGCACCGGCGGCGCGTGGCGCTGTGCCCAGCGCTCCGACGGCGACCACGGAGGAGGCGGCGACCAGTCAGGCGACCGCGGCGGAGGCGCTCCAGCAGCGTCGACGCGTCCGCTTCGACGACCTGACCGACATCGACCTCGCCGGGATCCGGCGTGCGACCGACCTCAGCGAACTGGACGACTGAGCGTCTCGACGCGTCCGTCCGCCGCACCCAGCAACGCGTCGGTCGCGAGGTCGGTGAAGATGCCCGACGTCACGACGCCCGGCAGCATCGTGAGCCAGACGTCGGCCTGCTCGGGATCCTCGAGGCCACCGTCGAGGCGCACGTCCAGGATCGCGTTGCCGTTGTCGGTCCGGTAGGACGCACCGTCCGCATGCGTGCGCTCGCGGACCTCGAGCCCCTCCTGCTCGAGCTCTCGTCGCACCGGGGCGAGCGCGAACGGCACGACCTCGACGGGCACGGCGAACGTGTCGCCGAGGCGCGGGACGAGCTTGTCGACCGTCGCGATGACGACGAACCGTGCGCCCATCGCGGCCACGACCTTCTCACGCAGCAGCGCACCGCCGCCGCCCTTGGTGAGCACGAGGTCGCTCGTGAGCTCATCGGCGCCGTCGACGACGAGGTCGAGCTGCGCGACCTCGGCCGGGTGCAGGAGCCGGACGCCGAGTTCCGCGCAGCGCTGCTCGGTCGCCCGCGACGTTGGGACGCCCGCGACGTCGAGCCCCCGTTCCGCGAGCGCGACGAGGAACCGGTCGACCGTCGACCCGGTGCCGAGCCCGAGCCGCATGCCGTCCTCGACGAGCGCCGCCGCCGCGCGGCCCGCCGCGTCCTTCGCCGGATCGACGCTCATGCGCCCTCCTCCACGTCCGTCTCCCATGCCGCGAGCAGCTCGGGGAGCTCGCCGAGCCCTTCGAGCACGAGGTCGGGGGTCACCTCCGCGTCCTCCGGGAGCTCCTGCAGCTGCCCCCACGGTCCTCGCACGAGCCAGCAGACCGCCATGCCCGCGTCGGCCGCGGGCAGCACGTCGTTGTCGACACGGTCCCCGACGTAGAGGACGCGCGCGGGGTCCTCGACACCGAGCCGTTCGAGCACCGTCGCGAAGAACGCCGGGTCGGGCTTCTCGACACCGAGTTCGTCGGAGACGAGCACCTCGTCGACGGGCAGCGCGAGCGCGGCGAGCTGCGCGGCACGCCGGGCGGGCTGGTTGCCGGCGAGCACGACCCGGCGGCCCTGCGCGCGCAGCGCGGTGAGCGCCGGCGTGACGTCCGCGTAGACGTCGTCGGCACGGAACCCGCCGTAACGGGCCTCGTGCTCGTCCTCGAGCGCGGCCCAGTCGACGTTGGGCGCGACGTGCGGGAACGCGTCGGCGTGGTCGCCGCCCTGCGACACGGCGGCTCCGAGCACCGCCATCAGCGTCGCGGGGGAGACGCCGAGCAGCTCGGCCCACACCGTCCACACGCGCGTCTCGTCGATGATGACCTCACCGACGTCGAGCACGACGACGTCGGGCGCGACGCGCGCGCTCATGCCGCCCGGTCGAGCGCGAGCCCGACGAGCGTCCGGCACAGGTCCGGGAACGCCATCCCCGCGGCCTCCGCGGCGAGCGGCGCGAGCGACGTCTCCGTCATCCCCGGGCAGGTGTCGATCTCGAGCAGCCACGGCGTCCCCGCGTCGTCGACGATCATGTCCGCGCGCCACAGGTCACGCGCGCCGATGGCCGCGCCCGCATCGATCGCGGTGCGCTCGCACGCGGCGACGACGTCGGCGTCGAGCCGTGCTGGCGCATGGAACTCGGTGGCACCGGCGGTGTAGCGGGCGGAGAAGTCGTAACGGCCGTCCTTCGGGCTGATCTCGACGGCCGGCAGCGGGCGGTCACCGAGCACCGTGACCGCGACCTCGGTGCCGGCGACGAACCGCTCGACGAGCACGGCGTCGGCGTAGCTCAGCGCGCCGACGATCGCGCCCGGCAGCTCAGCGGCCGACGTGACGACGCTGAGCCCGAGCGACGAGCCGCCGGTCACGGGCTTGACGACGAGCGGCGTCCCGAGGAGCGGGGCGATGCGATCGACGACGGCGCTCGCACCGAGCTCTCGGAACGCCTGCTGGCTGAGCGTGATGCGCTCGGGCACGGCGATCCCCGCCCGGGCGTAGAGCCCTTGCGCGATCGGCTTGTTCCAGGCGAGCGAGCTCGCGAGCACGTCGGACCCGCTGAAGGGCAGGTGCAGCAGCTCGAGGACCGACTGGATCGTCCCGTCCTCACCGGCCGCGCCGTGCAGCGCGAGCACGGCGACGTCGTAGCGCCCACGCTCGAGGGTGGGCACGAGGCCCGCGTCGACGTCGATGCGGTCCACCTCGAGACCCTGCTCGGCGAGGGCGGTCGTGATGCGCGTGCCCGAGCGGAGGCTGACGTCCCGCTCGAGCGACATCCCGCCGGAGAGCACGGCGACGCGAGGTGTCCCGCTCATGCGCCGGCTCCGCCGCCGCGGCGTCCCGCGAGCTCGGGCGCGTCGTCGCCGTACACGGAGCGCAGCAGCCCGAGCTCGTCGTGCAGCAGCTCCGCGAGACGGCTCACGCCCTCGCGGATGCGGTCGGTCGGCGGGAACGAGAAGCACAGCCGGAGCTGGTCCCCACCGTTGCCGTCGTCGTAGAAGCCACGTCCCGGGACGTAGGCGACCCGCCGTCCGATCGCCTTGGCGAGCAGCGCCGACGTGTCGATGCCTGTCGGGACGGTGAGCCACACGAAGAAGCCGCCGCGCGGACGCGTCCAGTCGACCTCGGCCGGCATCTCCGATGCGAGGGCGTCGAGCATCAGCGTCGCCTTGTGCTGGTAGAGGGCGCGGTAGCGCTTGATCTGCTCCTGCCACGGCTGCGTGGTCAACCAGCGCTCGATCATCAGCTGCGTCAGGTTGCTCGGGCACAGGTCCGCGGCCTCGCGCAGCAGGACGAGCTTCTCCCGCACGGGCGTCGGTGCCGCGATCCATCCGGAGCGCACCCCGGGGGAGAACGTCTTCGACATCGTCCCGAGGTAGACGACCCGATCGGGGATGAGTGTGCGCAGCGACGTCGCGACCTCACCGTCGAAGCCGAGCAGACCGTAGGCGTCGTCCTCGATGACCAGCAGGTCGTGCTCGACGGCGAGCTCGGCGAGCCGCACGCGCCGCGCCTCCGACAGCGAGACGCCACCGGGGTTCTGATGGTTCGGGATCGTGTAGACGTACTTCGCACGGCGACCCTCACGGGCGAGCTGCGCGAGCGTGTCCTCCAGCAGGTCCATGCGCATGCCGTCGCCGTCCATCGGCACGTGCCGCACGTCCGCCTGGTGCGAGTTCATGGCGGCGACCGCACCGACGTAGGTCGGGCCCTCGGCGATGACGACGTCGCCGGGATCGATGAAGCACTTCGCGATCAGCTCGAGGGCCTGCTGCCCACCGACGGTGACGACGAGCTCGTCGGCGGTGGCGGGCACGCCGGCGTAGGCCATCAGGTCGACGAGCGCCTCGCGCATCTGGGGGCGGCCCTGACCGCCTCCGTACTGCAGCGCGACCGTGCCCTGGTCACGGATGATGCTCGCCGTCAGGTCCGCGACCGCATCGAGGTCCATGACCGACAGGTCCGGCATGCCGCCGGCGAAGGAGACGATCTCGGGCCGCTCGGCGACGGAGAAGAGCGCACGGATCTCTGACGCTGCCAGTCCCGTGACGCGGTCGGCGTAGCGGGAGAGGTACGGGTCGGTGTCGAGGCGCACGGGGGACCTGCGGGCCGGGGTCGGCGGAGCGTACGCCGTCACACGGCCCTGTCACCGACCGGTCGGCCGGTGAAGAAGTCCGTGAGGCCGGCGACGATCGCGTCGGCGAGCCGTCGCTGGACCTCCGGGTCGGTCAGCAGGCGGGCGTCGTCCGGGCTCGTGAGGAACCCCGGCTCCAGGACCACCGCCGGTGCCCGCGACAGCCGCAGGATCGAGACGGCCGCCGGGTGGCTGCGGCAGTCGGGCGTCCCGAGCACCGACACGGTCCGGGCCAGGAGCCGTTCCGCGAGCGCACGGCCGAGCTCCGAGACGGACTGGCCGGCGCCGAAGTAGCTCGCGCTCGCGCCGCACGCCCTCGGGGAGGTCGACCGGCCGCATCCGATCGAGACGATCACCTCGACGTCGGCGTCGTTCGCGACCGCGGCGCGGGCCGCCGCGTCGGGGGACGTCGCGGGGCCGCGGCTGAGCAGCGCGCTCGCCCCGAGCGCGGACAGCCGTCCCTCGACGAGCGACGCGATCGCCCACGTGATCGCATGCTCCGCGGTGCCGTCGTCCGAGACGACGCCCGGGACGTCCGGACCGTTCGCCGGATCGATGAGGATGCGTGCGCCCCGCAGGTCGGAGCGCATCGGGCGGCGCAGCTGCGAGCGCTCCCGTGCCATCGAGGCCGGAGCGGCATGATGCTCGCGGTGCAGGCGGCGCAGCTGCTCGAGCGTCTCCGCCCCGACGATCCCGTCGTCGACGAGCCCGACCTCGGTCTGGAAACCGAGCAGCGCACGCTCCGTGTCGGGCCCGAACACTCCGTCGGCGAGCCCCGCGTCGAAGCCGAGCCGGGACAGCCGCAGCTGGAGGTCGCGGACGTCCTCGCCCCGCAGCATCGGTCGGGTGCGGAACAGCAGCCGGTCACCGAGCCGGTACGACGCGGCGACGAGCACCTGCCACGTCTCATGGTCGACGATGCCGTCGGCGGGCAGGCCATGCTCCTGCTGCAGTTCCCGGACCGCCCGTTCGGTGTCGGGGCC
>JAURQY010000046.1 GCA_030835875.1 Nitriliruptorales bacterium
CGCTCGCGCCGCTGCTCGCGACGGCGCTCGGACCGCTCCCCCCACGCATCGTCTGGCTGCTCGGCGCGACGCTGCTGCTCGGCGGCCGCGCCGCGCTGCTGCTCGTCGACGGCGGACGCGCGCAGCTCGTCGTGACGACCGTCGCCGCGGTCGGTGGGGCGCTGACAGTCGTCGGGCTCGCTGCAGGGAGCACCCGCGGCGACCTCGCGCGGCTCGGGCTGCTCGGCGGCGCGTCGCTGTCGGGTGCAGTGCACGCGGTGCTCGGGTCAGTCGACCTGGTCTGGCGGGGCGGGGCGCTCGGCGTGCTCGGGACGCTGACGACGATCGTCGTCGCCGGACCGCCGCTGCTGCGCGCGACCCGTGCGCTCGACGGCGGCCGTGCGGCGGCCGCCTGGCCGTGGGGCACGCTCGGTCCGGCGCTGCTCCTCCTCGCTGTACTGGTCACGCCCGCGGGGCGCGTCGCGGTCGCGACCGAGTGGTCGGCCGCACGCGTCGGCGTCACCGCCGTCGCGCTGATGCTGCTCGTCATGCTGGGCGCGCTCGTCGGCGCCCGCTCCGGACCACTGCTCGCGGGACCCGCCGGCGCGGCGCTGGTGCTCCTCGGCACCGCGGCCGCCCTCGACGCGGAGGGCGCACGGGCCGTCGCCGGGCAGGCGGCGCTGGCCGCAGGGCTCGGCCCGGCCGTCGTGTCGGGCCTTCGGGGTGGTGACACGTCGCCGCGGCGTCGCGGGCTCGTCGCCGGCGCGTCGCTCCTGCTCCTCGGGATGCTCGTGTTCGCCGGCTACGCGGGCGGGCTCGTTCCGCTCCCCTTCGACCTCGACGCCGTGCTGCTCGTCGCCGCGGTCATGCTGGCGACCGCGGCGCTGATGGCGACGCTGCGCGGCGCACGGCTCGGCCGCGAGGTCGCGTCCCCGCTGCTCGTGCGGTTGACCGCGGTCACGCTCGTCGTCGGCGTCGTGCTCGCGGGTCCTGCCTCGCTGCGCCGCCCCGCGGACCCCGGGACCGGCGGTGCGGCCGACACGCTCTCCGTCGTCCTCGCGAACGTGCACTACGGCTTCGACGTCGACGGTCGCCAGCGCGCGCTCGACGTCGGTGCGCTGCTCGCGGAGCTCGATGCGGACGTCGTCGCGCTCAACGAGGTCGACCGCGGCTGGCTCGTCGCCGGCGGCGCCGACCTGCTGAGCACCTACGCGGTCGCGACGGGACTGACGCCGGTGTTCGGACCGGCGGCCGACGAGGTGTGGGGCAACGCGGTCCTCACGCGCCTGCCCGTCCTCGACGTGCAGCGCTCGCCGCTCCCGCAGGGCGACGATCCGCTCGCGCGTGCGGTGCTGACCGTCGTCGTCGAGCTCGACGACGGTTCGCCGCTCGCGATCGTGGTCACCCACCTCTCCAACGGTGCGGGTGCGGCCGACACGCGCCTCGCACAGGCGCAGGCGGTCGCAGCGGTCGTCGCGCGACTGCGCGACCGTGAGATCCCCGCGCTCGTCGCGGGCGACCTCAACGCCGGACCGGAGACGCCGGAGCTCGCGGTGCTCGAGGATCTCGGCCTGGTGCGTGCGCTCGCGCCGGGACGGCGCACGTTCCCCGACGTCGCCGCGCGCGTGCAGATCGACCACGTGCTGCTGCCGGGCGATGCGACGCTCGTGCGTGCGGACGCGCTCACGACAGGCCTGTCCGACCACCGCTTCGTCAGCATCGAGCTGCGACCTGCCGGCGCTGCGGATGACGACGCGGCCGACGCGGCCGGCGCGGACGACGATGCGTCGGAGGACTCCGCCGGCTGACCGGTCAGCGGCGCACGAGCCCGTCGACGAGCGTGTCGAAGCGCTCCGCGACCGTGTCCCACGACCATGCGCGCGCGAGCTCGGGCCCGAGCGTGCGCATCGTTGTGCGACCCTGCGCGTCGTCGAGCCAGCGGACGAGCGCCGCGGCGACCTCACGAGCGTCGCGCCCGTCGACGACGCTGCCCGCCCGCGGATCGCGCACGGTCTCCGGCGCGCCGCCCGACCGACCCGTGACCGCCGGCCGCCCGGCCGCCTGCGCCTCGAGCATGCTGATGCCGAGCCCCTCGACGTCGAGCCCGGCGAGCCGCGTGCGCACCGGCATCGCGAACAGGTCGAGCGCGGCGTAGGCGGCGGGCAGCTCGTCCCACGTGACCGGTCCGACGACGTGCGCACCGTCGACGCGCGCCGCGCGTCGTGCGAGGCGGGCGCGCAGCGACCCCTCCCCGACGAGCACGAGGTGCGCGTCAGGACGCGCGCGGCGGACCTCCGGCCACACGTCGAGCAGCACGTCCTGCCCCTTGCGTGCGACGAGCCGCGCGACGCAGCCGACGACAGGGGCGTCGGCGGGCACGCCCCAGCGCGCACGCAGCGCCACCGCCGCCTGCGCGTGGGCCTCGGCGGCGAAGCGGTCGGGGTCGACGCCGGGGCTCAACCGTTCGAGGGGCACGTCGAGGACGCGGCCGACCGCATCGGCCGTGTGGTCGCTGATCACGGTGAGCAGGTCGACGTCGCGTGCGACGGTGCGCAGCAGCCCGCGCGCAGGCCCAGCGGCGAGCCCCGCCTCCGCGCCATGCGTGATGCCGAGCACCGGTGCACCCGCCGCGCGACCGATCGCACCGGCCAGGCGACCGAGCGGCCAGACCGACGCGATGACGACGACGTCCGGTCGGTGCTCGGCGAGCCGAGCAGTGAGCCACCGCGCGCTCGACGCGGTCGGCAGGACGCGACCCGGGGCGCGACGGGTGCGCCACGGCCCGGACGCGTCGAAGGTCTCCGCGGCGGCGGTCCGGTCCGCCGGAGCGGCGGGTCCGAGGACGAGCGTCGACGGGTCCGCGGTGCGCGTGAGCAGGCTCGCGACGAACTGCTGGATGCCACCGCTGTGCGGCGGGAGGTCGTTGGTGACCCAGGCGACGCGTGGGCGCTCGCCGCTCACGCGCCGACGATCCCGAGCAGGTGCACGGTGCCGACGACGTCGCCACCGTCCGCGCGGACGCGCGCCTGCAGTTCGACGTCGTCGGTGACGACGAGGACCGGCTCGTCGGTCGCGGCGACCATGAAGACGATCTCGTCGTCGGCGCTCGCCCCGCCCGCGGTGAAGCGGACCTCGACACCACCGGTGTCGCGCATGCGCCCGCTCACCCCGGCACCGTCGAAGACGACGACCGGACGCGCACCGTCGCCGACGACGAGCGGTCGCACGCGGTCCACGAGCCAGCGGCGCTGCTCCTCGAGCGGCCGACCCGGATGCAGCGTCAGCACGATGTTGTAGCCGTCGAGCAGCAGCAGCGACGCATGGTCGGCGAGCCAGCGGGCCGCCTCGGTCGTGTCCGGCACGAGGCCGGCGGGGACGACGAGCGGACGGCTCCCCGGGCCGCCGGCAGCGGTGACCGCCGCATGACGTGACGACCGTGCTCCCCGGGCGCGCAGGTCGTCGAGCTCGGTGCGCAGTGCGGCGAGCTCCGCGCGGGTGCGCTCGTGCTCGATGCGCTGCGACTCGGCCTCGCTGCGTGCCGTGGCGAGTGCGGCCTCGAGCGTCGCGATGCGCGCCTCCGCGCGACGTTCCGCGCGTGCGGCGGCCTGACGGACCGACTCCTCTGCGTCGGCGAGCGCGGCCTCGAGCGTGACGGTGCGAGCCGCGGCCTCCTCGGCGGCCTCCGCAGCAGCAGCGGCACGCGCCTCGGCCGCATCGGCCCGCGCCTCCGCCCCCTCACGGCGGCGACGCTCCTCCTCGAGCGTGCGCCGCAGCGCGCGTGCACGCTCGGGCGCACGGTCCGACATCCCGGTCCCCTCGTGAGCCGCATCCCATTCGTCGTCCTCGTCGTCCCTATCGGACCCGGCGTCGGACCCGGCGGTGTCCGGTGCCGAGCCGACGGCGAGGGCGGCGTGGACCGCGGCCGGCAGCGACGTGTCCGCGCGCAGCAGCGCGACCGTCGCGGGGTCGTCGGCGACCACCGCGCACAGCGCGCGCCGCGCAGGTCCCGAGGCCAGCGCGCTCGTCGGCGGCTCGAGGGCGGTCGCGAGCTCGGCGGACGGCGCGCCGATCCCGCGCAGCGCACGCAGCAGCGGCGCCCACGAACGCGCGTCCAGCCCTGCGAGCGCCTCGGTGACCGCGTCACCGCCGCTCACGGCAGCACGCTCATCGGAGCGCCGGCATCAGGACGATCGGGATCGTCGACGACGGGGAACGCACCCCAGTCGGCCGCAGGGATCTCGCCGCGGTCGAGCGCCGCGAGCGCGGCCGCAGCGATGCTGCGCAGCCGAGCGAGGTCGACCCCGTGCCGCACGTCGGGGAGGGGCGCGAGCCGTCCGAGGGCCCGGTCGAGGAGGCGTCGCGCACCGGTCGGGTTGCCGCGCTGGAGGTGCACACCGGCGACCGCGACCTGGATGACACCCTTCCACAGCTCGCGGTCGGCACCGCCCGCCTGCTTCCACGCGTGCTCGAGCAGCTCATGGGCCTCGAAGTAGCGCTGCGCGTCCCAGCGCACCACACCGAGGGCGAGCGCGTCCGCGCCGGTCGCGGGCTCCACCGCCTTGCTCGTCGCGACCCCGGTCGTGCCGTAGGGCAGCGGCCGTCCGGTCCGGTCACGGGGTCGCGCCTGCTCGGGGCGACCGTCGTCGCGCCGGTCGCGGGCGGGTCGGGCGACGTCGGACACCTCGACCTCCCCCTCCGCCGCTC
>JAURQY010000047.1 GCA_030835875.1 Nitriliruptorales bacterium
CGGGCTACAAGGGCGACATGGAGGAGTTGGTCGAGTCGAGCCTCAAGCGGGCAGCCATCTGGGATGAGGTCAAGGACAAGCTGAAGCAGCCGGGCACGGCGCTCTCGGGTGGACAGCAGCAGCGCCTGTGCATCGCCCGCGCCATCGCGACCTCCCCGGACGTGATCCTGATGGACGAGCCCTGCTCGGCCCTCGACCCGATCGCGACGCTCCGCATCGAGGACCTGATGCGGGAGCTCAAGAAGGACTACACGATCGTCATCGTCACGCACAACATGCAGCAGGCCGCTCGCGTGAGCGACCGGACGGCGTTCTTCACGCTCGAGGTGGACGACGCGACGGGGAAGCGCGCGGGGACGCTCGTCGAGTTCGACGAGACGACGACGATCTTCACGAACGCGTCGGACCCTCGAACCGAGGCGTACATCTCCGGCCGGTTCGGCTGAGCCGAGTCGACGTGACGCGCTCCCGTCCCGCTCCCACCGAGCGGTCAGCCGTCGCTGCCGATCGGCAGCGTGACGGTGAAGGTCGTCCCCTCACCGAGGCTGCTCGCGACCTGGACCGTCCCGCCGTGGCGCTCGACCGCATGCCGCACGATGGACAGTCCGAGTCCGGTCCCGCCGGTCGCACGCGAGCGCGCGGTGTCGACCCGGTAGAAGCGCTCGAAGATGCGGGGGAGGTCCTGCTGCCGGATGCCGATCCCGGTGTCGCTGACGGTCAGCACGCGCGTCGCGCCCTCGGTCCGCAGCGCGACGTCGACGCGGCCGCCCTCCCGGTTGTACTTCACGGCGTTCGACACGAGGTTCTTCACGACCGCCTCGAGGTCCGCCTTCACGCCGGCGACCGGCGCGCCCTCAGGGGCGTCGAGCTCGAGCGTCACCTGCCGGGTCTCGGCGCGGGGCAGCTGCTCCGCCACCACGAGCCGCGCGATCTCGGCGAGATCGACGGGGACGCGTTCGAGTGGGCCTGCGACCTCGAGCCGTCGCAGGTCGAGGAGCTCGTTGACGAGCCGCGCCAGCCGCTCGCTCTCCTCGTTGAGGCGCTTCACGAGCGACGCGGCACGCTTCGGATCGTCGGGCAGCGTCACCGCGATCGCGTCGCCGAGCGTCTGGATCGCGGTGACCGGCGTCTTCAGCTCGTGGGACGCGTTGACGACGAAGTCGCGTCGCAGGTCCTCGATCTGCCGTTCGCGCGTCCGGTCGGCGAGGACGACGAGCGTCTCGTCGCCGACGAGCGAGACGCCGACCCGCAGCTCGCGCCCCGCCCGCTCGACGTCGACGGTCATCGGCTCGTGGGTCGCGCGGACGCGGGCGACGACATTGGCGATGCCGGTCGACGCGGTGCTCTCCATGATGGTGAGGCCCTGGGCATTCGGTCGGAGACCCATCAGGTCGCAGGCCGCACCGTTCGCGGCGTCGAGACGGCCGACGGCGTCGAAGAGCAGCGCCGGCTGGTTGAGCGCGTCGACGAACTGCGCGCGCCAGGGGCGCGGATCCTGGGGATCGGCGGCTGGTATCGCAGGGGCGGCGTTCTGCGCTGCCGGCACCGGTCGGGCCGCGCGACGTCTGAGCGCGACGGTCGCGAGCACGAGCGCGCCCAGCACGACGAGCAGGAGCACCGGAGTCTCGGCGAGGGCGTTCACCGACCGACCGCCGTCACGCGTAAGCCCCCGCAGCCGGACGGTCCGCGAAGCGGTAGCCGACGCCGCGGACCGTCTGGATGCGCTGCGGCTGCTGCGGGTCGTCCTCGATGCGACCGCGGAGCCGGCGGATGTGCACGTCCAGCGTCTTCGTGTCGCCGACGTAGTCCGCACCCCACACCTCGTCGATCAGCTGGTTGCGCGTCAGCACCCTGCCGGCGTGCTCGACCAGCACCGCGAGCAGGTCGAACTCCTTGGGCGGCAGCTCGACCGGACGGTCGTCGACCGTCACCTCGTGACGCGATCGGTCGACGCGCACACCCGACGCCTCGATCGGCACGTCGTCGACGGACGTCGCCGATCCCAGCGGGGCCCGTCGGAGGATCGCTCGGATCCGGGCGATCAGCTCACGCGTCGAGAACGGCTTGGTCAGGTAGTCGTCCGCGCCGATTTCCAGGCCGACGACCCGATCGACCTCGGTGTCCCGGGCGGTCAGCATGATGATCGGGACGTCGGAGCGGGCGCGGATCGTCCGGCACACCTCGGTGCCGGAGATGCCCGGCAGCATGAGGTCGAGCACGATGAGGTCGGGGCGGGCACGCTCCCATGCGGTCAGCGCCTCGTTCCCGTCCTTCGCCCAGCCGACCTGGAAGCCTTCCGACTCGAGGCTGATCTTCAGGCCCTCGGCGATCGACCGTTCATCCTCGACCAGCAGGATCTTGGGCATCAACGGACCTCCGTCGGTGTCGACTCTAGGAGCAGGAGCACATCCCCATGCGTGAAGAACTGGACCGGGCCCTGGACGAGCTGCGCGGCATGCTCGTCGACATGAGCGAGCGTGCCGACGGCATGCTCGGCAAGGCCGTGACGGCGCTCGCCGAGGGCGACCGTGTCCGTGCGGAGGAGACGATCTACGACGACCGCGCCGTCGACCAGCGGCACGTCGAGGTCCAGCACGGCATCCTGACGACCATCGCGCTGCAGGCGCCGGTCGGTCGGGACCTGCGGCTCCTGACCGCCTTCCTGCACTCGTCGCTGCATCTCGAGCGCATGGCCGATCATGCTGTGTCCATCGCGCGCGGCGCGATCCGCCTGCGGGAGATGCCGCGTGACGAGGGCATCGTCGAGCTGCTCGTCGAGATGGCGGGACACGCGCGGGAGGTCGGCCGGACCTCGCTCGAGGCGCTGCTCAAGCTCGACGAGGACCTCGCACGCAGCGTCGCGGTCGCCGACGACAAGGTCGACCGGCTCGAGATGCGCATCTTCGAGGCGCTCGTCGGCGTCGCCGGTGACGATAAGGAGCGCTTGCCCTGGGCCGCGCAGATGATCGGCTTCGGTCGGAGCATCGAGCGCTACGCCGATCATGGTGTCGACGTCGCCGAGCAGGCGGTGTTCGCCGTCACGGGTGTCAACGTCGAGCTCCTTGGGAACGACTTCCGCTGAGACGCGGACCGTACGCCGCACGGCTTGCGGCAGGATGAACGGACGGTGAACACCGTCACCGGAGGGATCAGATGACGACGCCGCGACCATCCGTGCTGTTCCTGTGCGTGCACAACGCCGGTCGCTCGCAGATGGCAGCCGGCTGGCTCGAGCATCTCTCCGCCGGCCGCGTCGACGTGCTCTCGGCCGGCTCCGAGCCCGCCGAGCTCGTCAACCCGTCCGCCGTCGCGGCGATGGAGGAGGTCGGCATCGACCTGACCGGGCGCGAGCCGCGCCGGTGGGACATGGCGGACCTCGAGGCGGCCGACGTGGTCGTGACGATGGGCTGCGGCGACACCTGCCCGGTGCTCCCCGGCAAGCGGTACGTGGACTGGCCGCTCCCGGACCCGGCGGGGAAGGGCGTCGACGCGGTCCGTCCGATCCGCGACGAGATCGAGCAGCGGGTGCGCGGACTGCTCGCCGAGCTCGGCGTCGAGCCTGCGGGGGAGTGAGCGGCGTGCGGGCGGTGGGAGTCGAACCCACACTGGGAGGATTTTAAGTCCCCTTCCTCTGCCGATTGGGATACGCCCGCGATGTCGCGAGCGTAGGCCTGACGGTCCTGCTCGGAGCGGTGCTCCCGTTAGGCTCGTGCGGCACGGACGCTGCTGCGTCCCACGCTCGATCCGCGTCGCGAGGAGACCGCAACGATGTGTGAGCCGAGCGGACGGATCGCGGTCCTCGTCTCCGGGGCAGGCAGCAACCTGGTCGCGCTCGCCGACGCGATCGAGCGCGGTGAGGTCGGAGCCCAGATCGCCGTCGTGGTGAGCGACGTGGCCGACGCGCCCGCGCTCGCCTGGGCGAGCGAGCGCGGCATCGCGACCTCGGTGGTGCCCTTCGATCGGGCCGACCGTCCCGCATGGGAGGCGCGGCTCGCCGATGCCGTCGAGTCGCATGGCGTCGAGGTCGTGGTGCTCGCCGGTTTCATGCGCATCCTCAGCGGTCGGTTCCTCCAGCGCTGGATGGACCGCGTAGTCAACGTCCACCCTTCGCTGCTGCCAGCGTTCCGCGGGGCTGACGCGGTCGGTGACGCGATCGCTGCTGGTGCGCTCGTCACCGGCGTGACCGTCCACCTGGTCGACGAGCTCGTCGATCACGGACCGATCCTCGCGCAGGAGGCCGTCGACGTGGTCCCTGGTGACACGCGGGCGACGCTGCTCGAACGCCTCCACGCCGTCGAGCATCGCCTCCTTCCCTGGGCCGTCGACCAGCTCGTGCGCGGCAACGTCCGCGTCGTCGACGGACGTGCGACGATCGGCCCGACCGAACAACGGAGCTCGCGATGACCACCGACATCACCCCCGTGCGCAATGCCCTGATCAGCTGCTTCGACAAG
>JAURQY010000048.1 GCA_030835875.1 Nitriliruptorales bacterium
AGGTCGGGACGTCCGCCGGTCGGTGAGCGCGGTGCGTCGAAGTGGACGGCCGCCGTCCCACGTGCGGGCGCGGCCGGAACGGTGGGGGCCCCATCGAGCGGCAGGTCGACGAGCGACGGCGCATCGGTCGCGACGACGACGGCCTCCGCGTGCAGCTCGCCGTCGTCGAGGACGACCGCTCGGACACCGTCGCCGACGTCACGCACGGCACGGACCGGCGTGCGCAGGCGCAGCACCCCAGCCGGCAGACGACCGGCGAGCTGCTCACCGAGCGCGCCCATCCCGCGCGCGGGCACCGCGACGTCGCCGCGGAAGAAGCAGCGGAACACGAGCTCGGTGACGCGCGACGACGTCGTGAGGTCGGGATCGAAGAACGTCCCGGCGAGGAACGGTCGGAAGAAGCCCTCGACGAGTCCGTCGGAGAATCCGACCTCGGCGAGCCGCTCAGCGGTCGTGACCTGCGGGCGCGCCGCCACGCGTCGCCCATCGCGCGCGAGGATCGCCTGACGCCAGCGCAGCAGCCTCAGCGCGTCGAGCGGCGTGACGGACGGGCTCAGCAGCGACGCCGCGGCGGCGAGCGGGGCCCGGAACGGGTCGGCCAACCGGAGCGTCCGCCCCTCGCGGTGCACGACGACGCCCGCCGCGAACGGGCGCAGGTCGAGCGCGTCCGCATCGAGCCAGCGTCGCACCGCCGGGTAGGCGGTCAGCAGGACCTGGAAGCCGCGGTCGAGCAGGAACCCGTCGACCACGTCGGTGCGCACGCGCCCACCGACACCGTCGGACGCCTCGAGCAGGATGACGTCACGACCGGCCTCGGTCAACCGCAGTGCGGCGACGAGGCCGGCGAGCCCCGCCCCGATGACGGCGACGTCGGTGCGCTCGATCACCGCTCAGGCGGCGCGGTCGAACGCGACCCGCAGCGCCGCGAGGATCGTCGTGTGACGGAACACGAAGCCGGCGTCGAGCAGGCGTCGCGGGAGCACCCGCTGACTGACGGTCGCGAGCGTCTCCCCCATCTCGCCGTAGAGCAGCCGGATGGCGAACGCCGGGATCGGCAGGAGCGTCGGGCGGCGCAGCACCGTGCCGAGCGCGCGCGTCATCTCGAGGTTGGTCGCGGGGTTCGGACCGGTGAGGTTCACCGCGCCCTCGATCGGGCGGTCGATGAGGAAGCGGAGCGCCTCGACCTCGTCGATGAGCGAGATCCACGGCACGTACTGCCGGCCGGTGCCGACCCTGCCGCCGACGCCCAGGCGGAACGGCAGCTCGACCTTGTCGATCAGCGGCCCGTCCTTCGCGATGACGACACCGGTGCGCGGGTGCACGACGCGGATGCCGGCCTCGCGTGCGGGCTCCGCAGCCGCCTCCCAGGCGATGCAGACGCGGGCGAGGAAGTCGTCGCCGTGGCTCGAGTCCTCGGTGAGCTCCTCGTCGCCGCGGTCGCCGTAGATGCCGACCGCCGAGGACGACACGAGGACGTCGGGACGCTGCTCGAGCCCGGCGAGCGTGCGCGCGAGCAGGTCGGTGCCGCGCTCGCGTGAGTCGTGGATGCGCCGACGCGTCTCGTCGGTCCAGCGTGACGCGCCGATCGGCTCGCCCGCGAGGTGCACGACGGCGTCGAGTCCCTCGAGTCCGGCCGCATCGATCGTGCCGGCCTCCGGGTCCCAGACGACGTCCTCGGGGTCGGCGGTGCGCGGGTCCCGGACGACGCGCACCACGCGGTGCCCGTCGCCACTCAGCGACGTCGCGAGGGCGCGTCCGATGAGCCCCGTGGCTCCCGTGATGGCGATGCGGCTCATCGAGATCCCTTCCGTGCGTCCGGTGCGTCCTGCGCCCGTGCGGCGCGTGCCAGGATGGCGTCGACGAGGGCCTCGGTGCCCTCCTCGGAGTGTTCGAGGTAGAGGTCGGGTTCGGTCGCCTCGACCTCACCGAGCTCGAGCGTCCCGTCGTCGGCGGTGACGAGGTCGACCCGAGCGAAGAGGAGCGGCTCCCCGAGTGACCCGAGGATCCATTCCGCGAGCGACACGGCCTCGCTCGACGGGCGCTCGGGAGCGTAACTGCCTCCGAATCGCCCCTGGACGCGGTAGTCGTCGGCCGCGGGGCGCTTGCGCACGGCGTGGGTGACGCGCCCCTCGACCGCGACCAGCGAGAGCTCGCCGTCCGCGATGCGTGCGCGGAACGGCTGGACCATGACGTCGCCGGCGGCGAGCAGCGCGTCCAGGGCGTCCTGCGCGCGCCGGTGGCCCTCGCGTCCGCCACCGGCACGCACGAGCCCGTCCGACCCGGCGGCGACCGCCGGCTTGAGGACGACCTCGTCCCAGCCCCGCGCCGCGCACAGGGCAGTGAGGTCCACCGCATCACCACGGCCGAGCCAGGCCGTCGGGACGACGGGCGCGCCACGCTCCTCGAGCTCGAGCAGGTAGCTCTTATGGGTGTTCCAGCGCAGGACGTCGGCGGGGTTCTCGAGGCGGGTGAGAGCGCCGGCGCGTGCGGCCCAGTCGACGAACCCGTCGCGGTCCGCCGTGTAGTCCCACACGGTCCGGACGACGGCGAGGTCGTAGCCGGCCCAGTCGACGTCCGGGTCGCTCCACAGCGGTCGCTCGAAGGCGATCCCGCGCGCCGCCAGCGCCTGGTGGAGCGCGACGTCGATGGCTCCCTCGGGATCGCGGTCACCGGCGTACTCGTCCGCACCGAGGTCGACGCCGTGGACCAGTGCGAGACGCATGAGGACCTCCGGCGGGACGGGGACGCAGCAGGGACGGCGGGAGGCGGACGCGATGCCACGTCGCCGTGCCCCTGCGAGCGCCGTAGCGTAGGGGTCCCGGACATCGCCGACCGAGGAGCCCAGGTGCACCCGCTCGACGTCGTGCTGCCCCTCGCCGCCCTCGTGGTCGCGGTGGCAGCGCTGCGGACCGCCAGGCGGCGCCGCACCCTCCGGATGCCGGTCGCTGGACCGATGGGGACCCGCGCACCGGGTGCCGCGACGGGACTCGTCATCCTCGTGGGTGCCGCCGCCGGACAGCTCGCCGTGTCGGGATGGCGCTGGCAGCTCGTGCCGGCCGCCGTCACCGGAGCGCTGCTCGCGCTCGTGCTCCTCGCGCGCTCCCTCGGCAGGCCTGCCCTGCTCGCCGGGACCACCGCCGCGATCACGCTCGTCGGCGCCGTCGCCTCGCTCGCGCTCTCGTGGACGCTCCCGATCCGGGTGCTGCCGACACCCGACGGACCACACGCGGTCGGGACGACGACGCTCGTCGTCGAGGACCCGTCGCGCGCCGAGCGCTACGGCCCGACGCCGGGCGACCCGCGCGAGCTCGTCGTCCAGCTCTGGTATCCCGCGGCCGCCGACGCTCCGCGGGCGCCCGGACCGCTGATCCCCCAGGCGTCCGCGTTCGTCGACCTCGGCGCCGCCGAGCTCGGCCTGCCGAGCTTCGCGCTCGGCCATCTCGGGATCGTGCGCGGCAACGCGACGCCGGACGTGCCCGCGATCGACGCCCCGCTACCGGTCGCGCTGCTCGCCCACGGGTGGACGGGGTTCCGCACGATCCAGACGGATCTCGCCGAGCGGCTCGCGAGCGACGGCTGGATCGTCGTCGCCGCCGACCACCGCTACGGCGCGCTCGTCACCACCTTCCCGGACGGTCGGGCCGACCTCTTCGACCCCGAGGCGCTGCCCGAGTTCGGCACGGTCCCCGACGACGAGTACGAGCGGCGCAGCCGCGCGCTCGTCGCGACCTTCGCCGACGACCTCGCCCTGCTCGTGCGTGCACTCGACGAGCACCCACCCGTACCCCTCGCGGGACGCATCGACCTCGAGCGGCTCGCGATGATCGGACACTCGACCGGCGGTGGCGCCGCGGTCGCCGCCTGCGCCGCCGAGCCGCGATGCGACGCCGTCGTCGGGTTCGACCCGTGGGTGGAGCCCGTCGACCCCGCGGTGCTCCGGACCGGCCCGCAGCGCCCGATGCTCTCGATCCGGTCGGAGGACTGGGTGACCGGCCCGAACGAGACCGTCCTGCAGGCGCTGCATGCCACGTCACGGCGTGCTGGGCTCCCCGAGGGACGCGTCCGGATCGACGGTGCGCTCCACCGCGACTTCACGCTCATCGGCGCGCTCTCCCCTGCGGCGTCGCTCCTCGGCTTCGCGGGTGAGACACCATCGGCCGACACGCGTGCGGCGACCATCACGTGGACCGCACGCTTCCTCGACCACCACGTGCGGGACGTCGGTCGTGACCCGCTCGCCGTCCCCCCGTCGACGACGGTCGGGGTCCTCGAGCCGGCCACGTGACCGCCTCGGACGACGTCCGCGACGCGCCCCCGCAGCCGGTCCGCCTCGGGCGCCCGGATGCGGCGGCCGGGGCCGACATCCACCGCGCACGTCGGGTGCTCGACGTGCTCCTCGACGAGGTCCGTGCCGACCTCGCACCGCGCGCGGGCGACGCGTCGGTCACGTTCAAGGCGGACGGCACGCCGGTGACCCCGTTCGACCGTGCGACGGACGAGCGCATCGTGAACGCGCTCGTCGACGCGTTCCCCACGCACGGCGCGGTCAGCGAGGAGACCACGCAGGTCGCACCGGGGACGGACTGGACGTGGGTGCTCGACCCGATCGACGGGACTTCGAACTTCATCGCCGGCGTCCCGTACTGGTGCGTCTCGGTGGCGCTGTGCCTCGAGGGGGCGCCGGTGCTCGGGGTCGTCGAGGCGCCGTCGCTCGCGCGGCGCTTCACCGCCGTCGTCGGTGAGGGCGCGCAGGAGGCGCATGACGGTCGCACGCAGCCGATGCGCGTCACCGAACCTGTCCCGCTGCGTGACCCGGCGTCGTCGCACGTACCGGGGCTCTACTCCGGCGGTGCCGCACGTGACCTGACCCGTGACGGGATCCGCCTCAACGCACGCATCATGGGCGCGTCCGCGCTCGACCTCGCGATGGTGGCACGCGGTGTCGCACCGCTGTCGCTCGCACTCGCACCACACGTGTGGGACATCGCCGCCGGGGCGATCCTCGTGACCGAGGCCGGCGGGACGGTGCTCGGCTGGGGAGACGCGTCGCTGCTCCCGCTGGTCCCCGGGGACGACTACGCCGACCGCGTGCGGCCGACGGCCGCGGGGGCCGATGGTGCGACGGCCCACGAGGCGCTCGCCGCGGTCGCTCGGACGCGCGGCGTGGACCCTCAGGCCTGGGGGCCGTGGGGCGAGTAGTCCGCATCGAGGACGGCCCGCAGCATCGATGTGTAGGCGGCCGCGATCGCACGCCGACGTGACGGCTCCATCTCCGGGTCGACCGCAGCGAGGCCGACCGGCACCGCGACGATGAGCGTCGCGAGCGCGTCGAGGTCGAGCTCGGTCTTCGCCTGGCCCGCTGCGATCGACTGGCGCAACAGCTGCACCCAGCGGTCGATCGTCGACTCATGGACCTCGCGCAGCGTCGCCTGCAGGTCACCGCTCGCGACCGCCTCTCCGGCGGCACGCACGTGCGCCGTGTGTGTCGCGTCACGGTCGGGCGACAGGATGTCGCGCACGAGCCGCTCGACACCGGCCCAGTCGCGGTCCCGGGCGAAGCGCGCGACCTCGGCCGAGTCCTCGTCGACGTACGCCCAGAGGATCTCGCGCCATGCCTCATCGACGAGGTGCTGCCGGTCCCCGAAGTAGAAGTGGACGAGAGCGGGAGACGTGCCGAGCTCCTCGGCGATCTCCATCACCTTGACGTCCTTGCCCTCCTTCAGGCGCTTGACGGCCTCCTTGCGCATCAGCGGGACCCAGTCCTCCTTCGGTGGCCGTGCCATAGGTGCTCCTCCCGGGAAGGTCCCCGCACACTGAGGGTGCGTCAACACCGTCAGGCTCGCAGCGCAGCGAAATCAGGACGCGGTGAGCCTAATCCCACACCGGCCCCGAATGGCATGAACTGCGTCAGGGCATCCCTCTCGGCGCAGCGGGCGCTCGGACGCCCGTGGCTCACCACCGGACGACGGCAGCGATCCCCTGCTCGGCCTCGAGCGTCCCGGCCGGGACGACCAGCACGTCCGTGCGCGCGTCGTACGCGGCACGGACGGCGTTCGCGACACGGTCGCCGATGACGACGCCGTCGACCTCGACCTCCGCGGTCAGACCCTCCTCGACGAGGAGCCGGTGCAGTCGCCCGGCTCGGGCGAGCGTGACGACGTCCTCGATGCCCGTCGCGGTGCGTGCCGGGTCGAGCTCGCGCAGCTCCTCCACGGCGCGACGGGCGGCGAGCGCCCGTTCCGCCTCGACGGCCGCGACGACCTGGGCGCAGAGCTCGCTCGGACGCAGACGGTCGGCGCTGCCGTCGAGCTGCGCAACGACCGCACGCAGGTTCGCAGGGTCCGCGACCGAGTACCAGTGCGTACGGAGCCGTGCGGTCCCGACGACGACGAGCTGTCGGTCATGGTCGGTCCCGAAGCGCCCGAGCAGCGTCCGGTCGACGTCGCGGAGGAAGCCGTCGACACGCGCATCCCGCCAGTCCGAGTCCTTCGGCTCCTCGCGGTAGCGCTCGGCAGCATCGCGCACGTCCCACTCGGCGGGCAGCCCCTCCCCGGTCACCTCGCGCAGCTCCCCACCTTCGAGCCGGTAGTGCCGCGCACCGTCCGTCGAGCCGCCCCCGAGCGACAGCACGAGCACGTCGAGGTCGTCGGCTGCGAGCACGTCGGCGATCGGCGCGGCGAGCGGGAACGTGTCCCCGAGCATCACCCGCTCGGCCGGCGTGTGCGCGAGCCGCAGCATCCGGATCCGGTCCGCGGTGAGGTAGGCCGCGACGCCCTGACCGCGCGGTGCCGGCATGCGGTCGAGCTCGTCGGGCAGGGCCGCGAGACGCGCGCGGAGCCGCTCGACGAGGTCCCGCTCGAGCCCGAGCCGTGGGAGCGCGTCGGCGGCGCGGTCGGCGAGGTGACGCAGGCGGAGCGTCTCGCCCCGGTCGAGCCCGTCCGGCCGCGTCGGCAGCGTGATGGTCACGGCGAGGCGTCCGGGAGCCTCCTCCGCGAGCTCCGCCGCCAGTCCCCTCAGCTCCTCGGTACGCATGCCCGTCTCCTCCGGCGCCGCCATCGGCTCCCGCGGCCCGTCGTCGAGGCTATGCCGGCGTGGTCGCGAGGACGGGGGCCGGAGGACCCTCAGGTCGCCTACCGTTCGGACATGCCGATCCTCCACTGGCTCGCGCGCGTCCTGCGGCTGCCCTCCCCCTCGCTGCGCCCGTTCGCGAACGACGTCTCGGTGCTGCGTGCCCGCTGGCGCGACCGCCGCGAGGCGAACCATGTCGCGGTCGCGGCGCGTGGCCCATGGTGGCGCCGCACACCCGGGATCGCGCTCGTCATCGCGGTGCTCCTCGCGACCGTCGGCACCCTCGTCCTGCTCGCGCCGCCCGCCACGGCGACCGCGGCCATCACGATGGTGCAGATCGCACTGCTCCGCATCACCGACGTCATGTTCGGCGTGTTCCGAACGACCTTCATCGTCCGCGGGCGGACCCTCGCCGCCTCGATGGCCGCGTTCGGCGAGTCGGCGACGTGGATCTCGGCCGCGGGGATCGTGCTCGCCGATCTCACCGTCGCGCGCGGCCTGGCGTTCGCGACGGGCGTCGCGATCGGTACCGCGCTCGGTGTGGTGATCGTGCGCAACATGCGGCTCGGGCTCGTCACGGTCCGCGTGTTCGCGCCGCTCGAGCGCGGCCATGAGATCGCGGAGCGCGTGCGTGCGGCCGGACAGGGTGCGACGCTCTTCCCCGGCGAGGGCCGCGACGGGCCGGTCGCGATGATCCTCTCCGTCATGCGGCGTCGCGAGGCTGACGACATCTGCCGCCCGTTCGTCGACGACCCGCAGCTCTACGTCTCCATGGACGCTGGGATGGGTCCCGCCTCACGCGGCCGCGCGGGCGAGGTGTGAGCCGCGACGTCCTCGTCGTCGGGGCCGGCATGGCCGGCCTGACCGTCGCCGCCGCACGCGTCGCCGCCGGTGACCGCGTCACCGTCATCGACAAGGGACGGCGCCACGGCGGACGGATGGCGACCCGCCGCGTCGACGGAGTGGCCTACGACACGGGGGTCGCCTCGTTTGCGGTGCGGGGGGCGTCGCTCCGCGCTGAGCTGGCGGGATGGATAGCGACCGGCGACGCAGGCCCGGTGGATGGACAAGCGGACCACTTCCGGGGTGTCCCGTCGATGCGGGCACTGCCGACGGCCATCGCCCAGGCGTCGGGCGCTGCTGTCCGCCTCGCGACGACGGTCACAGGACTCCGCGTGCGTGACGGTCGCTGGGAGGCGACGGTCGAGGAGGGGCGCGAGCAGCCTGCACGCGCGACGATCGGCGCCGATGCGCTCGTCATCACCGCGCCCGCCCCGCAGTCCGCAGCACTGCTGCGCTCCGCCGACATGGGCGGCACCCCGCTCGCCGCACCATCGACGCTCGCGATGCTGGATGCCGTGACGTACGCGCCGTGCCTCGCCGTGCTCGTTCGGCCCGCCGAGGACTCCTCGGCCCTCCCGCACACGGTCCTCCCGCACACGATCCTCGTCGACGCCGGAGCGAGCGCCGCACACTTCGACGGCGACCGCGCCGCCGCTGCCGCAGCGGTCGCGGCCGAAGCGTCCGAGCGACTCGGCGTGGCGCTCGTGGTCGTCCACGTCCACGGCTGGCGCTACGCGCAGGTGACCTCGGGCATCGACGCGCCGGCGCTCCGCGACGACAGCGCGGGCGCTCCACTCGTGCTCGCAGGCGACCTCTTCCAGGTGCACCATGACGTGGGCGACGGCCAACGCCTCGAAGGCGTCGAGTGTGCGTTCCTGTCGGGTCGTGCCGGCGCAGCGCTGCTCGGCGCCGGATGACGCGGACGGGGCGCAGACAGCGCCCGCGGGACGGCGAAGGCCCCTGACCGCTTCGGTCAGGGGCCCTTCCGTGTCGCGCACCGTGTACCGCAGCGGCACGCCGCGGGGCGGCGCGTTGCAGGCGTCGATGCTGCGCAGTTCGCGTGGACGAGCACCGTCCGTGGCCCTTCGTGGCCACGTGCGGCGTCGTCCGACCCGACGGTCCCGCTTGGTGGGGCCGTCGAGCGCGGTCTGGGATGGTGGAGCTGCCGGGAGTCGAACCCGGGTCCCGCGGCCCCGACGATGAAGGCGCTACGTGCGTAGGTCCCGGATGATCTCGGACGCGGTGCTCCGGGGCCAGGCAGCCCCCGCGTCCACACCATGCTGCGATGTCCCCTCAGGCGACATGGTCAGCGCCTCTCGGGTGGATCCCCGTGATGTCGATCGGTCCCCCCTACGGGGCGTCGGAGGGCGATCGTCGCTGCGTATCAGGCAGCGAGGGCCAGGTCAGTGTCCTTGGCGATTATTGGTTCCCACGTGGGATTAACGAGGCACGCGTGAGCATCCTCGGCACGCTCCCGCACCGGCGGCAACGACCACGGTCGAGACCGTGTCAGCCCCCTGGGCGAAGCATCGACGCTGTGCGGTTCTCAAGGTGCGCGTCCGGCCCTGCGACCGGGACCCCATCAAGGTACCGGCCGCCGACGACAGCGGCCCGTCCGTCAGCCGTTCCGGCGGTCCTTGAGCACCCGGGCCATCTCCCGCTCCGCGTCACGCTTGGCGAGGCTGCGCCGCTTGTCCGCGACGTTCTTCCCCCGCCCGACGGCGAACTCGAGCTTCGCGAGCCCGTCCTTGAAGTAGATGCGGGTCGGGACGAGCGTCACGCCCTGAGCGCCGACCTCGTGCGCGAGCTTCTCGAGCTCGCGGCGGTGGAGCAGCAGCTTGCGCGGACGGATCGGCTCGTGGTTGAAGCGGTTGCCGAACGCGTACTCGGGGATGTGGCACTGCATCAGCCAGGCCTCGCCGAGGTGCCCCGGGCGGGAGGGCTCGACCTTCACCCACGCCTCGGCGAGTGACCCCTTGCCGTCGCGCAGCGACTTAACCTCGGTCCCGGACAGCACCAGGCCCGCCTCGAGACGGTCCTCGAGGTGGTAGTCGAAGGAGGCGCGGCGGTTCTGGACGACCGTGTGGGTCCCCGACCCCCGGCCTCCGGCTGCTCCGCCACCCTTCCCGGCCTTCGCGGCCTTCGCGGGCTTGGTGGGCATCAGCGGAGCGTAGGGCTCAGCAGGAGATGTAGCCGCAGGGGTTCTGGGGCACGCCGTTGATGCGCACCTCGAAGTGGAGGTGCGGACCCGTCGCGGTCCCGGTCATACCGACCGAGCCGAGCCGCCCGCCCTGCGCGATGTACTGGTCCTGCTGGACGGAGAACGCCGACATGTGCGCGTACAGCGTCGCGATGCCGCCGCCGTGGTAGACGATGACGGTGTAGCCGTAGCCGGACATCCAGCCGACGAACGACACGGTCCCACCGCGCGACGCGACGATCGGTGCCCCGGTGAGCGCCGCGAGGTCGACGCCGGCGTGCAGTCGCGCGGTGCGGTAGATCGGGTGGATGCGGTTCCCGAACGGTGAGGAGAGCCAGCCGTTCGTGGGCTTGACCCAGCCGGAGCCGGTGTCGCCCACACCGTTGCCGGCGCGCTCACGTGCCTCCGCCTCGCGGAGCTGCCGTTCGATGACGGCCTGGGAGGCCTCGAGCGCCTTGAGGTGCTCCTCGAGCGCGTCGGCGTCCTCCTGGAGCTCGCGCAGGGAGCGTGCGAGGCTCGATCGGGTGCGCTCGACCTCGGCGGTGCGGGCACGCTGCTGGTCGAGCTTCGTGCTGATCTCGGCCTCGATGCGGGTCGCCTCGTCGCGGGCGTGGTCGGCCTCGACGCGCATCGCGACGGCCTCGGCACGCTGCTCGGAGAGGTCGGCGAGGAGGCCGGCCATCTCGTCGACCATGCTGCGGTCGTTCTCGACGACCGCGCTCACGTAGGTGGTCGAGACGACGAGGTCGCTGATGTCGCGCATCGAGCTGAAGACCTCGGTGAGCGAGAGCTGTCCGTACTTGAACGCGGCGACGACGCGCGTCTCGAACTGTGCGCGCCGCTCCTCGAGGGCGACCTCGGCGGCAGCGACGTCGCGGTCGGCCTGCTCAGCGAGGGCTCGCGTCTCCTCGGCGCGCGCACGCGCGAGCTCGAGCTCGGCCTGGGCGCGCTCGAGCTCGTCGTCGATGCGACCGAGCTCCGCGACGGCTGCATCATGCTCACGGCGTGCGACGTTGAAGCGGTCGCGCGCGCTCGCCTCACGCGTGCGGATCTCGCGCAGCTCGCGGGCGGCGGCGGCACGCTCGGCCGCGGTCTGCTCGAGCTGGCGCTGGAGCTCCGAGACCTGGGCAGCAGCGGGTGACTGGTTCGGTCCGACCGCGACCACGCCACCGAGGACGAGGCCGAGGACCGTCGCGACGGTCACAGGGAGGCGACGCAGACGCACGTACACCCTCCTCCCCTGCCGGCGCTCCGTGGGGGCGCGCGATGTCCGTTCCGGGTCGGAAGGGTAGGTCCGAAGGGTCTGGCGGCGGCTGAGGCGGCCTGTCCGAACGGGCGCGCTGGCCGGCTCAGACCTGCAGGAACCGCCGAAGGGCCAGCGTCGAGGAGACCGCCGCGATCCCGATGCCTGCGAGGGCCATGATCGGCCCGACAGCGATGACCTGCTCGATGCCGATGAACGGAAGGAGCTCGACCTCGCGCGCGAGGTCCCGGGTGACCCGTGGCACGGTGTAGTAGAGGATCCCCCAGGAGGCCGCAGTCCCGAGCGCGCCGGCGATGATGCCCTCGACGACGAACGGGAGCCGCACGTACCAGTTCGCCGCCCCGACGAGCTTCATGATGGCCGTCTGCTCCCGGCGTGCGAACGCGGCGACGCGGATGGTGTTCGCGATGAGCACCCCTGCGGCGAGGAGCTGCACGAGCGCGACCGCGAGCGCACCGTTGCGCACGAGGGTGGTGAAGCGGAGGAACTGGTTAAGCACGTCGCGCTGGTCGACGATCTCCTCGACGCCCGGGTACGCGGCGAACTGGTCACGGATCACGCCGAAGAGCTGCGGGTTCTCGAGCTTGACGCGGAACGACGCCGGGAGCGTCGCGACGTCGATCGCCTCGATCAGCGTCGGCTGGTCGGCGAAGAGGCGCGTGAACCGGTCGTAGGCCTCGCGCTTCGACTCGTAGAAGACCTCGGCGACGACCGGGTTCGCGAGGAGGTCCTCCTCGAGCTGCTGCCGCTGCTGCGTCGTGATCGCCGGGCACGTGCGATCGTCGCAGAGGAAGATGGAGACCTCGACGCGGCCGGTCCAGTCGTCGGTCGCGAGCTCGACCTGCTCGCTGAGCAGCAGCGACGCGCCGAGCAGCGTGAGCGAGACGGTCACGGACAGCACGACGGCGAACGACATCATCAGGTTGCGACGCAGTCCCGTGAGGGCCTCGACGAAGACGTAGCGCCAGCGGGCCATCAGCTCATGCTCCGTAGCCGTAGACGCCGCGCACCTGATCGCGCACGATGCGGCCGTCCTCGAGCTCGACGACGCGACGGCGCATCGAGTCGACGATCTGCTGGTCGTGGGTCGCCATGACGACGGTGGTCCCCGTCCGGTTGATGCGGTCGAGCAGCTTCATGATGC
>JAURQY010000049.1 GCA_030835875.1 Nitriliruptorales bacterium
CCGGACGCCCTCGGCCCCACGGCGACGGCCACGACGGCTCGTCCGGCTTCGCGGCCTTCCACAGCGCGAAGTCGAGCGGGTCCTCCTTGCGGTCGCGGTCGACGACGTCCGCGCCCTCGAGGAGGTCGTCGATGCGGCGGTTCGAGAGCGCGCCGTAGGCGGGGAAGGAGCGCACGCGGAAGAACACGTCGCCCTCGACCTCGTATGCCTTGCCCTCGGCGATGAGCGTCGTGATGAGCTCCTGCATCTCGAGGAGGTGCCCGGTGGCGAGCGGCCGCACGTCGGGTGCGAGCACGCCGAGCGCGTCCATCGTGCGCGCGAACGCCTGCGCGTAGCGCGTCGAGATCACCGCATGGTCGACGCCCTCGCGGCGGGCGCGCAGGATGATCTTGTCGTCGATGTCGGTCACGTTCTGGACGAACCGGACCTCGTAGCCGCTGAAGCGCAGGAAGCGGCGGAGCACGTCGAAGACGACGGCCGCACGGCCGTGCCCGACGTGCGCGTCGCCCTGGACGGTCGGCCCGCAGACGTACATGCCGACCCTGCCCGGTTCCACGGGCTCGAAGGCGACCTCCTCGCGACGGAGGGTGTCGTAGAGCATGAGGGGCATGGTCGCTCCGGGGACCGCGAGGACGTCGGCGGGATGCAGGAGCGAGGCTAGTCCGCACGCCCTCCCGGGACGGCCGGCCGGAGGAGCGCGACGGCCCAGGCGGCGATGCCCTCACCGCGGCCGATGCTGCCGAGCCCGTCCGTCGTGGTCGCCTTCACCGACACCACGTCCGCATCCACACCGAGCACCGCCGCGAGGCGATCGCGCATCGCCGCACGGTGCGGGGCGACGCGCGGTCGTGCCGCGACCACCGTGACGTCGACGTTCCCCGTCACCCACCCGGCGGCCGCGACGTCCGCGACGACGTCGGCGAGCATCCGCATCGAGTCCGCGCCGTCGAGCTCCGGGTCGTCCGTCCCGAACCGCTCACCGATGTCGCCGAGCCCTGCGGCCCCGAGCAGCGCGTCGATCACCGCGTGTGCGACGACGTCCGCGTCCGAGTGCCCCTCGAGCGGCGCGTGCGACGGGATGACCACACCTGCGAGCACGAGGGACGCACCGTCCGGCGACGGAACGTCGGCCGGCGCACCGAACGCATGCACGTCGATGCCGCTCCCGATCCTGGGCCCCGTCCACGCGGTGGGCTCGCTCATCCGGACGCCTCCCCCGTCGGTCCATCCGCACGCACCGTGACCGGCTCACCTTCGCTCAGGACAACACGGACTGCGTGGCCGGCGGCGAGGAGCAGCCCGACGACCTCGCCGTGCAGCGCGGCGTCAGACGCGTCGAGCTCAGCGAGCACCTTACGCGCGACCGCGACCGGTGCGACCGGCGTCAGCATGCCGTCGCGAGCGAGCCCTTCGACGATGACGTCGTCCTGCACGCGCTTGAGCGCGTCGGCGAGTGGCCGCGCGGCGCTCACCGCCGCATGCGCGCCGTCATCGGCGGCGAGCACGCTCGCGAGCAGGCTCGCGGCGTCGGGATCGGTCGCCGTAGCGGGGTCGAGCATCACGATCCGGGTGACAGCGGTCGGCAGCAGCGCGAGGAGCCCCGTGACCGTCGTCCCCTCGGCGACCGCGACGAGCCCGTCGAGATGCTGCGCGACGCCCGCGGCGACCGCACCGTCACCGGCGTGCGCCGCGGCGTCGACACCGGCGGGGAGCCCGAGCACACCCCACGTCGTCATCGCCGCCTCGTCCTCCGGTCGGGTCTCCGGGCCTCGCCGCCGGGTCGGAGGCGCGAACCTATCCTCCGTCCATGCGCCACTCCCCTGCCGACCTCCCGTGATCCGCCTCGTCGCGAGCGACGTCGACGGGACGCTCCTCGACCACCACGGGATGCTCCCACCCCATCGCGCCGCCGCGGCGCGTCGCCTCGTCGACGCGGAGATGCCGCTCGTGCTCGCCACCGGCAAGCTCTGGACCTCGGTCCGCCGTCTCGTCGACGAGCTCGGCCTCGACGGCCCGCACGTCGCGTGCAACGGCTCGGTCGTGTTCGACGGGGCCGGACGCGTACTCGCCCGCACGCTGCTCGATGGCGCGGTCGCCGACGAGGTCGTCAGCGAGCTGCGCGCGCGCCGGCTCGTCCACGCCGTCTACCTCGACGACGGCACGCTCGTGACCGACCGCATCGACCCCTCGCACGACGTGCTGCCCCTGCTCGGCGAGCCGCTCCCGAGCGTCGGCGGGATCGACGGTCGCGGTGTCCTCAAGGTGCTCGCGATCCTCCCGCCCGAGACCGAGGGGGACCTGCGGACGCTCGCCGCTGACACCAGCCGCATCCAGCGGACCGGTCCGCGCTTCCTCGAGTGGAACGCGTCGACCGCGGACAAGTCGACCGGCCTCGCACACGTGGCCGGGATGCTCGATATCCCGCTCGCCGAGGTGCTCGCCGTCGGCGATGCCGAGAACGACGTCCCGATGCTCCGCGCCGCAGGCCTCGGGGTCGCCGTCGCGGACGCGAGCCCGGCGGCCCGCGCGGCCGCCGACCGCACGCTCACCAGCGACCTCGCGGACCTGTTCGACGAGCTCGTGGCCGACCTGCAGGCGGTGCGGGCATGACGACGACCGCGATCCTCCTCGCGGGCGGCTCGGGCACGCGCCTCGGCACGGGTGACAACAAGGCGTACCTGCCGCTCGCCGGCCACCCGCTGCTCGTGTGGTCGCTCGTCGCGTTCGAACGCTGCGCGCTCATCGATGACGTCGTCCTCGTCACCCGCGCCGAGGACCGCGATCGCGCCCGAGCGGCCGCCGACGCGGCGGGCGTGACGAAGCTGCGTGCGATCGTCGAGGGTGGTGCGACCCGTCACGCGAGCGAGCACGCCGGGCTCACCGCGATCGCCGACCGGATCGAGGACGGGACCGTCACGCTCGTCGCCATCCACGACGCGGCCCGACCGTTCGTGACCGACGACCTGCTGACCCGGCTCCTCCGGACGGCGGCGGATCGCGGCGGCTCGGTCCCCGGACTGCCGGTCGGCCCGACGTTCCTCGTGCGGTCGAGCACCGCCGAGGTCGTGTGGACCGACGACCTGCGCCGCATGCAGACCCCGCAGGCGTTCCATGCCGCACCGCTGCTCGCCGCCTACCGCGCGGCGACCGACGCCGGGTTCCACGGCGTCGACACCGCGGAGACGGTCGAGCACCACGGGGCCCTCGACGTCGTGGTCGTCGACGGTGACCCCGACAACCGCAAGGTCACGTTCGCCGACGACCTGCGCGCGGCCGAGGAGCGCGCGGAGACGTGGCCGAGCCGCCCCTCGACGCCGAGCGGTCGCTGATCGACGTCAGCGCGCGTCCTGCACGGCACGCAACCGTGCGATCGTCGAGTCGACCGTCTCCACCGCGTCCGCGGGGATGGGCTCGCCGGCGCGCACCGGACGCGTGAGCGTCGCACCCTCCGCGAGCCCGAGCAGCAGCAGCCCGTCGGCCTGCTCGACCGGGTGGACGACGCCCCGCACGTGCGTGCCCCCGATCCCGTCGATCACGTCGCCGGGCACGAGGTCACGCTTCGCGGTCGCGACGACCTCGGCGACCCAGTGCGACGCCTGCAGCGCCGGCGTTCCGTGGAGCACCGCCGTCGTGATCGTGCGCGGCGCCTCGATGCTCGCGAGGTGGTAGGGGCGGTAGAGGACGAAGTACGGCCCGTCGCCGAGCTTGAGGTACTCGAGCTCCTCGACGACCGTCGGGTCGTCGGAGGTGACGACGACGAACACGCCGGGGGCCGGCCCGTAGGCGTAGTCGACCTTGCCGGACGCGGACAGCACGCCACCGTCGGCGACGGGGATGAGGGTGCGGCGCAGCTCGTCGACGGAGGCGGTGACGCCGTGCATCCCGATGACGTCGATGCCGAGCCCGGTCGCGTTCGCGAGCGCCGCCATCTCGATCATCGTCTTCGAACCGTCCTGGAAGCTCGCGAGCATCTTCGGGTTCATCCGCTTCGAGGCGGCCTCGGTCGCGCACGACTCGGGCGTCGCCGTCGGGATGAACGGGTTGTTCTTGCCCTTGCCGGCGGCGACGACCTCGAAGGAGAGCTCGGTGGCGAAGTCGAACAGCTCCTTCGCGCACACCGGCTCGTCGCCGTCGGCGACGGAGTAGACGACGCCGTTGCGCCGCCCGATGTCGGCGAGCGCGAGCCCGATCGTCACGTCGCACTCGACGTTGAGCATGATGACGTGCTTGCCGGCCGCGAGGCACACCTCGCCGACCTGCGCGCCGACCTCGGGGACGCCGGTCGCCTCGACGACGACGTCGACGTCGAGCTCCGGGAGGACCGCCGCGTCGGTGAGCGCCGCACCCGAATCGCGTGCGACCGCGGAGAGCGCCTCGTCAGGGTCGGTCGCCGGCGTGGCATGCCCGGCCGCGCGCATCGCGGCGAGCGCACGGTCGGGGTTGCGGTCGACCACCGCGGCGAGGTCCATGCCGGGGATGCGGCCGATCTGCGCGGCGAGCCCCCGCCCCATCTGCCCCGCACCGACGAGGGCGACACGGACAGGACGGCCGAGACGGTCGGCGTGCGCGGCGAGCTGCTCGAGTCTGCTCATCGGAGGGCGCGGGACGGCCGGGCCGACCCGGTCAGCCCTGCGACTCGCGGAGGATGCGGTCGATCAGCTCCTCCGTCTTCTGCTCGTCCTTCTTGATCGCGACGGAGATCTCCGACAGGAGGATCTGCTTCGCCTTGGTGAGCATGCGCTTCTCGCCCGCCGACAGGCCCTTCTCGTCGTCCTGGCACGAGAGGTTCCGCACGACCTCGGCGACCTGGTAGATGTCGCCGGAGCGCAGCTTCTCGTAGTTGGCCTTGAACCGGCGCGACCAGTTGCCGGCGGCCTTCGGCTCGGGGGTGCGGAGCACGTCGAGGACGCGCTCGCTCTCACGCTTCGAGACGACCTTGCGGATGCCGACCTCCGCGCAGGAGTCCGCCGGGACCATCAGCGTGAGGTCGCCGTAGGTGAGCCGCAGCACGAGGTAGTCGCACACCTCGCCCTTGAGCTCGCGTCGCTCGGTCCGTTCGATGACCGCGGCACCGTGGTGGGGGTAGACGACGGTGTCGCCGACGCTGAACGCCATGCACTGCTCCCCGTGTACGGAGGGGACGCCCCGCGAGGCGTCCCTCGATCGCTCTGTGGAAGGCAGGGTACCAGCGAGCGCGAGAAGCAGCAGAAGCGGTCGAAGAGCAGCCTGCGAGCCCACAGGACGCGGAATCGGTCCTTCGCCGCAGCGTCCCGGGTCAGACCTTCGGCGCAGGCTGCGGACGGTTCGGGAGGAGCTGGTCGCGCCGGCGACGGAGCGAGTCGCGGATCGTCCGGGCACGGGTCGGACCGACGCCCTCGACGTCGCCGAGCGCGGCCGCGCTCGCCTCGAGGATCGCCGGCAGCGCACCGAAGTGGTCGACGAGGCGTTCGACGACCACCATCGGGATGCGTGGGACGCGACCGAGCATCCGGTAGCCGCGTGGCGTGACCCGCCTGTCGAGGTCGCCGTCGCCACCGAGCAGCTTCACGATCTGCCCGTGGTCGAGGAGCTCGCTGGTCGAGAGCTCAGCGATCTCCGCCACCGGGCGGGAGGCACGTCGGCGCCGGTCGGCGAGGTAATCACGCACGATCAGCTCGAGGACGGGCTGCACCGGCTCGAAGAGCTCCTCGAGCTGGAGCGCGATCATCCGCCCCTCCTCGCCGAGCTCGACCACATAGCCCTCGAGGCTGTCCGCGATGCGGCGCAGCATCTCGGCCCGCTGCAGAGCGAGCGCGACGTCCCGCAGCGTCACCTGGTCCTCGAACTCGCGCGTCGCGAGCACCTCGATGACCTCGTCGAAGCGCGCGCGGTAGCGCTCGAGCGTCGCCATCGCCTGGTTCGCGCGGTACATGACGGTCGCGACCTCATCGACGACGTAACGGACGCCGTCGAGGTAGAGGCTGACCGCGCCCATCGACTCGGACACCGCGACGACAGGGAGCCCCGTCTGCTTCGCGGTCCGCTCGGCGCTGCGGTGCCGGGTGCCGGTCTCGTCCGTCGGGATGCTCGGATCCGGGACGAGCTGCACGTTCGCACGCACGACGCGTCCCGCCTCCGCGTCGACCACGAGCGCGCCGTCCATCTTGGCGAGCTCGGCGATGCGCTGTCCGGTCGCCGGGCTGTCGATGACGAAACCACCCGAGCAGAGCGACAGCGCCTGGGGGGTCGACCCGATGACGATGAGCGTCCCGCGGCCGGCCCGAAGGATCCGTTCGAGCCCGTCGCGCATCGTCGTGCCAGGGGCGAGCATCGCGAGGATCTCGCGCCGTCGTGCCTCGTCGGACGGATCCACCATCGCGGACTCTCCTTGCGTTCTCGCGAGCCTAACGGTCGACCCCGTCCGGATCAGGGAATCCCGCCACCGGACGCACCGTCTCGGAGCGCGCTGAGCAGAGACACCAGTGCCTCCGCGTGGCCATCGGTGGCGACGGCCAGGTCCTGCCGGGTGCGCGCGACCCCGTCGACCTGCTCGAGGAAGCCGTGATGCCCACCACGGGCCGGGTCCTCGAGCGTCCCGCTCGCGTGCAGCAGCACGAGGTGGGCCGCCCGACCGTCTGTCTTGGTGCGCAGCACGCGGCCGAGCCGCTGCACGAGATGGCGTCGGGTCCGGAACGCCGAGAGCGCCAGCGCGACGTCGGCGTCGGGGAGGTCGACACCCTCGTCGAGCACGCGCGGTGCGGCGAGCGCGACGAGCTCGCCGCGTCCGAAGCGGGCGAGCCGCGACCGGCGCTGCCGGTCCTCGAGCTCACCGTGGACGGTCGACGCTGCCGTGCCCGCACGGCGCAGCACCGAGACGACCGCCTCCGCCTGCTCCACGGTGTCGGTGAAGACGAGGGTCCGGCGCACGGCGAGCGCCGGCGAGAGCGCGGCGACGACATCGGTCTTGTGCGCCGCACCGGCAGCGACGGCACGCCGCTCTCGTACGGCGGCCAGGTACTCGCGCGCGGCGCGGACCTGCGGTCCGTCACGTCCGCTGCGCTGAGCGTCCGCGACGATCGCGCTGAGCGCCGCGATCAGCGCACGCGGCTCGCGCGGCAGCCCACCACTGGTGACGAGTCCAGCGGTGAGCCGGCGGACGCGACCGTCGAGCTCGTCGTGGCGGTCCTGCTCGGACGGGGTGAGCGGCACGCCGACGAGCGTGACATCGAACGGCGCGATCGTCCCGTCGCGCGCGGCCTCGGCGTAGCCGTAGCGGTGCACGACGTCGCCGAAGTAGGGGGTGAGCACGTCATCGACGCCGTCGTCGCCACGCTCGAACGTCGCGGTGAGCGCGAGCCGTAGCCCGAACGCCGGCTTGAGCGCCTCACCCCACGTCGCGGCGCCGAAGCGGTGCGCCTCGTCGGCGACGAGCAGCCCGGGCACACCGTGCGGGGGCTCTATCGGGAGTCCGGCCGCGGACTGCGGGGTCGCGACGAGCACGGCGTTGCGGTCGAGGTCGTCGGCGCGCCCGCCGCCGAGCCGCCCGATGCGGCCGCCCGGGACGACGGGCCGCAGCTCACGCACCCATTGGTCGAGCAGTCCGAGCGTCGGCACGAGGACGAGTGCGACACCACCACGCTCGACGACGAGCCGGACGGCGGCGAGCGCGAGGCGCGTCTTGCCCGAGCCGGTGACCGCCTCGACGACCCCGCGACCGGGAGCGCTCCAGGCGGCGAGCGCCTGCGCCTGCCAGTCGCGCAGCGCGAGCGCGTCGAGGCCGGCTCGCGACACCTCGCGGTCGACCGCGACGACGCCCGCGTCCGAGCCAGCACCGCTGGCTGCGCCGCTGACTGCGCCGCTCGTCCCGTCGTCCGCGGTGCCCGTGGCGAGCGCCGGGTCGATCCGCCAGCGGACGCGCCCGAGCTCCTCGACGGCGCTGCACGCGGGATCGTCCGCGAGACACCGCTCGACCGCTGCCCGCGCGATGCGCGTCCCACCCCGAGCGCGTACGGCAGCGAGCAGCTCGGCGACCGACGCGTCGCCTCCCGTGAGGACGCCGCGGACGATGCCGCGCAGCGGGTCGCTCATCGCGGTGTCCGCAGCCGGCCACGCGCCCACACGGCGAGCCCATCAGCGACGAGGCCGTCGGCGACGCGACCGCTGCGCTCGGCGTCGTCCCATCCGGTGACCGCGTCGAGCCCTGCGCGTGCGACGCCCGTCGGTGCCCCGCGGAGCGCGGCGAGGAGGCGCCCCCGGCCCTCGCGGTCGGAGCCGGCGAAGCGAGCCTGGGGGCGCGAGGTCCCGGCGGTCGTGCGCGCAGGATCGGCCGGTGCGTCCTCCTGTGCACGATCGCCGCCGCCCGCGCGTCGCCATGCGCAGGCGCGGACGAGGGGGCAGACACCACAGCGGGGCTCGCGCGCGGTGCAGACCGTCGCGCCGAGGTCGAGCAGCGTCTGGTTGTGCGCCCACGCGCGGCCGGTCGGGACGAGCGCATCGGCGAGTCGCTGCACGACAGCCGCCGTCATCGGCTCGCCGCGGACCGCGCGCGCGAGCACGCGCGCCACGTTCGTGTCGACCACCCCGTGATCATGCTCGAACGCGAGCGCGAGCACCGCCCGCGCCGTGTAGCGGCCGATCCCCGGCAGGGCGGTCAGCTC